>JACMMQ010000261.1 GCA_014378955.1 Clostridia bacterium | reverse complement strand
TATCTATCTCTTAGAAAGAGCAACAAACGTAGCGGGACCGTATACCGTTTTGGCAAATAATTACCAGGCAACAACGTATACTGATAAGGGCTTACAAAATGGTACGAATTATTACTATAGAGTTAAAACTAGTGAGCCTGCTGGAGATTCTGCATATTCCACAGCTATACAAGCGAAACCATCCGCAGCATTGAGCTTTGGTATTAACTGTGGTGGAGGGAATGTAGATAGTAGATGGTTAGGTGATATGTATTACAGTGGGGGAAATCAAGATACGTGGACAGGTAGTGTGAGTGTAACAGGTTTGAGTAGCCCTGCGCCACAGAATGTCTTATTGACTAATCGCGTTGGGAATCTGTTTTCATACACAATTGCACATCAAACACCAGGTTCTACCAGTAAGGTAAGGCTACATTTTGCTGAGTTTGATGGCGGACAATGGGGACTTAACCGTTACGCCGATGTATTAATTAATGGTACAAAGGTTTTAACTAATTTCAACATATATAATGCAGCAGGTGGAGTTAGAAAAGCAGTTATTCGCGAGTTCAATACTGTTGTAGGAAGCGATGGAAATGTAAAAATTGACTTTCAATCTGGATCGCTTGGAGGTTCGCCAATAATTAATGGGATTGAGATTATCCCGCAAGAAGTAATTTTGTTTAGTGATGATTTCAATGATGGCGATGCAACTGGGTGGACTACGGATGGAGGAACATGGTCTGTGGTAAATGGCGAATATAAGCAGACTAATGCCACCGCTACAGCAAATACCTTTGCAGGTAATACCACATGGACTGATTATTCATTTGAATCTAAAATTAAAAATGGCAGTGGCGGTGTGGCTTTTGGTGTTTTTTTTCGTGCAACAAATACCGCAAATAACTATAATGTCATATATAATCGAGAAAGAAAGGATTGGAAATTATATAAAAAGGTTGCCGATGTAAATACGCAGATAGGTTCAACCTATTTACAGACTTGGACAAACGATACATATAAAACGGTGAAGGTACGCTGTGTGGGTAGCAACATTGTTGTAAGCGTAGATGGAGTCGATATTATCACGGCGACAGATAGTACATATAGCAGTGGTAAGGTTGGATTTAGAACATATGCAAATTCAGGTACCTTTGATGACGTCGTTGTAAAACAATAATTTCAGCAGTAATATAGTACGTTTTATCAGGTTAGAGTAAACAAAGAAAAATGTCTTACGTATTTTAATATGCTCCCCTTGTAGCAAACTGTTGAAATGATAAAACTGTTTACTGGCAAGAGGAGCATATTTTTATGACGTGCTACATATTTCATATATGGTAGGGGCGAGCAGTGCTCGTTCGCATTGTTCATACTAATTACAATTTAAAATCTTTATATGTTGTGTTTTTTGAGGTGCGATAGGTTGCGTTCGCAACCGTACCAAGATTTTGTGAAACCAATTGAGAGGGACATCACACCTTAAAAAACGTTTACAACATTTTAAATTGGAATTAGTATCGACACGCCCAAAAAGGGTTATGGGTTGCCTTTATCAACCTAAATACATGATACAAGGAATAAATGCATTTGTGAAAAGTACACACCACAAATATATTCACAATGGCAATTGCTGTTCAAACCGAGTACACATGGAAATTATGTCAATGACCATTCTATTGTAAGAGATGGTGAAGGAAATTGGCATTTATTTGGAATAACAAGTCCCTCTGCATTCCGTATATTATTTTAGACGCCGTGTATTGAATATTGCAATGTTACGACGCGTATTGAATGTTAAATTTGTAGACAATCTTTTTCGTTTCATATATAATGTTATTTGACTTTGCTTCTAAGCGATAGTCTATTATGAAAAAAATATATTATTCACTGTAAAATTCCATGAAGGTGCATTTGGGGATTCAAGCGTGAATAAATACAGGTAAAGGGTGAAGTTTTGAGTAAAAGATTATACATAACGGAAAAACCGTCTGTTGCTGCCAGCTTTGCGAGTGTTTTAGGCGCACACATTACATCAGCGGATAGAGGTAGGGGCTATGCTGAGACAGCCACTGCCATCATAACATGGTGTTTCGGGCATCTTGTGACAATGGCATATCCTGATGTCTACGACCCCAAATATAAGTCGTGGCGAGTGGAGCATCTGCCCATTATTCCAAAAGAATATAAATATGTAGTCATAGAAAACAAAGGCACTGTAAAGCAGTTTGACGTGATAAAATCGCTGATGTGCAGAGCGGATGTGGAACTAATTTATGCTTGTACCGATAGTGGACGTGAAGGCGAATACATTTTTCGGTTGGTCTATCAACACAGCGGATCGGATAAACCTGCGAAAAGGGTTTGGATTTCTTCCCAGACTGAAGATGCTGTTAAAAAGGGAATTGACGAAGCGAAAAACATTGATGCGTATGATTCTCTTGCAAAGGCGGCTTATTGCAGGGCAAAAGAGGACTGGCTGTTTGGGATGAACTTTAGTAGAATGTATACCTGTCAATACGGTCGTCAATTATCTGCATTACTAAAGGTAGACAAACCGTCGGTTATTGCGATTGGCAGGGTTATGACCTGTGTATTGGGCTTAATTGTTGACAGGGAATTGGAAATCAGAAATTTTGTGCCGACGCTTCGTTATGGCGTTATTGCGAGCTTTTTATCAAAGGATAGCGAAATTCCTTATAAGGGTAGATGGCAGCAAAAGAAAAAAGAGGATAGTAATGCAACAGAGGATTTGGATAATGGCGATAAAAGCATCAGCAAAGAGCAAGCATCTGACATTATTAAAAAGCTAGAGGGGAAAGACGCTACCGTCAAAAAGGTTGAGGTCAAGGTCAAGAAGGAGCAAGCACCTTTGCTTTTTAATCTGGCGGAGCTGCAATCAGAGGCAGTAAAAAAATTCAAGCTATCAGTCGATCGAACGCTCGAAATAGCACAAGCACTTTATGAGAAAAAGATGATATCCTATCCTAGAACAGATTGCAGGGTGCTTTCGACTGATGTTGTGCCAGAGCTGCCCAAGGTGCTCAATGGCTTATTTGCAAATACGGCTTATAAGGAAATTGTTTTGCGAATTAAAGAATTTGGAAAGCTTGCCATTGATAATAAAACAAAAAGATATGTCGATAACACCAAGGTCACGGATCATTATGCCATCATACCAACGTATGTGACAACGGATTTATCCAAATTGGATGAAGACACGAGGGCTATTTACAACCTGATTGTGAAGCGGTTTTTGGCTATTTTCTACCCGTCAGCCGAGTATAATACCGTGAAAGTGGAGACGGAAGTAGGCGATGAAACGTTCGTGACTCATACCGGAACCTTGAATGTACAGGGATGGAAAGAAGTGTATGAAGTCACTTTGTCAAAAAATGATGAAGAACTGTCTGATTCACCTATTCAAAAATTAATCAAAAAAGAAAAGTGTGACGTCGTGAGCTATGATTTGGAAGAGAAAGAATCCAAGCCACCCGCTCGATTTACCGACGGCTCATTGATCATTACAATGGAAAAAGCGGGCAAATACATTGAAAATGAGGAGCTCAGAGAGCAGCTAAAAACGTGCGGCATCGGTACATCTGCCACACGATCGGGCATTATTAAAAAGCTTTGCGAAATCGGATACATACAAATTAACAATAAATCCCGTATCGTGATGCCACAGCTTAAAGGTGAAGCAATTGTTGGACTGGTGCGTCTTTCGGCAAAAGAGTTACTAAATCCGACCTTAACTGCTAGCTGGGAAAAAGGCTTGTTAATGATTGAAAATCATGAAACAACCGAAGAGGTTTTTGAGCAAAAGCTGACACAGTACATTACAAGAACTATTGAAAAGGTTAAGCGGACGGGTTATCAGAAATTTATGCTGTAACATCTGTAAAGCCTGCCAACAAGTAGCACATGAATTTTATGAATTCTTTATTGCTTTTACCAGTTAGTTTTGGTATAATATCAAAGGACTACCAATCCAATGATTGTGTATTGGCTTGAAGCAGTGGCAAACGTTCACTGCTTTTATTATTTCAAAAGTGGGTGAATGAGATGAAGCAATATGATGTGGTTGTTATCGGTGCAGGCCCTGCTGGGATATTTACGGCGCTTGAATTAGCCAAGATTGACTCTACCATGAAGGTTTTGATTGTTGACAAGGGACGAGAAATAAAAAAACGTTCATGTCCTATGCGAAAAACGGAGCGTTGTGTGAACTGTAACCCCTGTGCCATTGTAAATGGGTGGTCGGGTGCAGGTGCATTTTCTGATGGCAAGCTTTCGTTAGGCACTGAAGTGGGCGGGAATGTTGTAGACTATTTGGGCGAGCAAAAGACCGCTGAACTCATTCATTATGCAGACACTATTTATTTGAAATTTGGCGCACAAGAAAAAGTATATGGCAACGACGAAAAAAAAGTTGACGAAATTTGTTATGAAGCCTCGAAATATAACATCAAGCTCGTGCCTTGTCCTGTACGTCATTTGGGCACGGAAAAGGCTTTTGATGTATTGGGTGGTATGTATGATTATCTGATGGCATCGACAAAAACAGAATTTTTAGAGCTTACAACAGTAGAAACCATTATCTCAGTGGATAATACCGTCACAGGTGTTATTTTGAAAAATAAAATGGGTGAATTCGAAGAGATACAAGCTAAACATGTTGTAGCAGCTCCCGGACGTGGCGGCTCACAATGGTTGACAGATCAAGCAAAAAAAATGGG
>JACMMQ010000032.1 GCA_014378955.1 Clostridia bacterium | reverse complement strand
AATGACAAAATCATTGAAAAATATAATATATAATCCTTGAGCTTGTCGCCTGCCACCTTTTCAAGCCATAGGTCGAATTTTGAGGGCTCGCTGCCTTCTTCCTCTTCAATGTCAAAAAATTGCGCTGAATACATGAGTGTTTGTATGCCAATGACCATCGATTCAAAAAATGCCACAACGCCCCTTAAAATCGGGAGCTTTAAAAACGGCACCTTTTGCATGATGGACTTGATTGGTTTTTTATCTACAGTGATGGTGCCGTCTGGTAGACGAACAGCCACCGCCAAGTCGTTTTTACCACGCATCATAACCCCTTCAATGACCGCTTGTCCGCCAATCGAGGTAGGTATTACTTTTTTTTCTTTGTCCATATCGCTCAACATCCTCTCGTAAACAGAAATTGGGGAACGTAGTGGGCGCTGCCCACGCCCGCCCCTTTTTGAAAAAAGGGGACAAAAACTTTAGTTGGGGTTTTTAATAAAGTTTTAATCAATTTTTTCCAAAAAATTGCAGGGTCAAGGGACGGAGTCCTTTGTTGTCGTCCGTAGACGGCGAAACCCAAACGCTCAAAGAGTATTTTTCTTTGTTACTTTCTTTTTACGATAGAAAAAGAAAGTAAGGTTTTTATCAGTGTAAAAAAATGATATTCTTATTGTAAAAAAAATAAGGTCGATAATCGACCTTATTTTGCTTCAATACCAAATCTCTTTCTGAACTTCTCAACACGACCGCCTGTATCAATCAACTTTTGCTTGCCTGTATAAAAAGGATGGCATTTTGAACAAATTTCAACATGAATGTTTTGTTTTGTAGAACTTGTCTCAATTGCTTCGCCACAAGCACATTTCACAGTGGTTGGTGCATAGTTTGGATGAATTCCCTCTTTCATTTGTTTCACCTCTTTCTCAGCTATATAGAAAATTAAAAATAATCTACAAAAATATACGGCACATTGTGTCCCTATCGCCATATTGACGCAAAGAAAATTGTAACATATTTGATTGGTAAATGCAAGCATTATTTTTTAATGTTTTGGAATATAATATCATCCACCTATGCTTTGCCAAATACGCCTTGCATGTGTTCCATAAAGTCCTCTGTTGTGTGGGTTTTTGTTAGCCATTTGATGAGCGTTTCGGTCACCTCTTGGGTGCCACGGTTACTCATTGCACGACGCATATTCCAAATAAGCTGTAAGGTGTTTGGACATAACAGCAGTTCTTCCTTGCGTGTGCCTGACTTGTTGATGTCAATGGCTGGGAATACACGTCTTTCCTGCAATTTACGGTCAAGGTGTAGCTCCATGTTGCCTGTGCCCTTGAATTCCTCGAAAATAACGTCGTCCATACGGCTGCCTGTTTCCACAAGTGCTGTGGCTAATATGGTCAAGCTTCCCCCATGCTCAATGTTACGTGCGGCGCCAAAAAACTTCTTGGGTTTGTGCAATGCGCCTGGATCAAGACCGCCCGAAAGCGTTCTGCCTGTGGACGGTATGGTTAAGTTGTACGCTCTGGCTAGGCGTGTTAAGCTGTCTAATAAAATGACAACGTCCTTTTTTTGCTCTACCAAGCGTTGTGCACGCTCTAGCACCATCTCCGCTACCTTGATGTGATGCTCTGGCACTTGGTCGAAGGTGGAATAAATGACATCCCCTTTGATTGAACGCTGCATATCGGTCACTTCTTCTGGGCGCTCATCCACTAATAAGACGATTAATTCAACCTCTGGATAATTGGTTGCAATGCTGTTCGCCACCTTTTTAAGCAAGGTGGTTTTCCCCGCCTTTGGTGGTGCGACAATCAATCCACGCTGACCCTTGCCAATTGGGCAGATAAAATCAATCATGCGCATAGCCAAATCGTCCTGCTCGGTCTCTAGCGACATTTTCTCGTTCGGGTACACAGGCGTTAAGTATTCAAACGGTCGACGTCTAGACGCAATGTCAGGGCGGTCTCCATTCACGCTATTGACATACATGAGTGCTTGAAACTTTTCTGTTTCACGCTGTGTGCGCCCTAGTCCAACGATAAAATCGCCTGTTTTCAAATTAAATCGTCTAATCTGTGTCGGTGCGACGTAAATGTCCTTGGGCGTGGATAAGTAGTTGTGTCCACGCAAAAAGCCAAAGCCGTCCGACAGCACTTCAAGTACCCCTTGGACAATCTCTTCATTTTGCTGTGCTTTTACAACATGTATTTCCGCCGGCTTTTTTTCTTCCTCTACCGTCTCCACCGCAACAGGTTCTGCTACAGGGACGACAGGGGTTGGTACAGCCTCTTCTACAAGGTTGTCCATTGCCTTTTCATCCTCTGCTTCTGTTTGTGCAATGAGTGCAACCAATTGTTCTTTTCTGTATTTCGCAATGCTTTTTATGCCCAATGCTTTTGCAATAAGGCGTAATTCTTCTAAGGTTTTATGTTGCATAGGTCACCTTCTCTTATATTAATAGCATAAATCTTAATTTACACGAATGTTTTATTACAACATTAAGATATTACCATTTATTTACAATTTTGTCAATGCTCCACCAAAAATAAAGATGGGACTGCAATAGTATTATACTAATCTCAATTAAAATATAGACAACATACCTTCGTAGGGGCAGGCCTTGTGTCTGCCCTTGTTTGCTAAATTTCTGCTAATTTTGGGCGGACATAAAGCCCGCCCCTACGAACATCGTTTGACACGATTTTTTGTCTATGCCTTTAATTGAGATTAGTATGAACTGCAGTCCCATGATATTTATTCTAAAATACTATCACTAATCGCCGCCCCCGGAGGCACGATTGGGAATACCTTTTCATCTCGGTCAATTTCACAGTTGATGACCACAGGGCCATTGATGGCAATCGCTTGCTTGAGTATGTCCTCGAGCTGTTCTGGCTTGGTTACGTTAAACCCTGTTGCGCCAAAAGCCTCTGCTAGTTTCACAAAATCTGTGCCACGGTCAATGTTGGTGTTGGAATAACGGCTGTCAAAAAACAACGTTTGCCATTGTCGCACCATGCCAAGCACGTGGTTGTTAAAGATGACAATGATAATTGGAATCTGATATTCTACCGCTGTACCGAGCTCATTACAGTTCATGCGGAAGCTACCGTCCCCTGCAATGTTAAACACCGTTTTGTGTGGCATGCCCAGCTTCGCACCCATTGCAGCGCCAAAGCCAAAGCCCATCGTGCCTAAGCCACCAGAGGTAACAAACGATCTAGGTGTTAAAAATTTGAAATACTGCGCTGTCCACATTTGATGCTGTCCTACCTCGGTGGCGATAATCGCATCACCCTTGGTGACTTCGTTGATTTTTTCAATGATAAAATACGGTTGCAAGGCTTGTGATTTCGCACGTGCAAGTGGATATTGTTCTTTCCATGCCGCAATTTGCGCTAGCCATTCATCATTTTTTGATTGCGGTACATGTTCTAATATATAAGAAAGCACTTCATTCATATCGCCCACGAGCGGTAAATACGCCGTGATGTTTTTGCCGATTTCAGCAGGGTCGATATCGATGTGTATGACCTTTGCATTTTGACCAAACTTGCTCATATCGCCAACCACACGGTCGCTAAAGCGTGCGCCTATATTGATAATTAAATCGCTGTGTGTAATCGCCATATTCGAGGTCTTGCTACCGTGCATCCCAATCATGCCCATAAACAGCGTGTGTGTGCCTGGGAAGCTTCCAAGCCCCATGATGGTATTGGTAATGGGAATGCTTCTCTTTTCCACCAATTTAAACAGGGTTTCACTTGCATCAGATAAAATCACGCCGCCCCCTGCGATAATCACAGGTTTTTTTGCATTTGCAAGCAATTCCACGGCATGGTCTAGCGCTTCACGCTTGATAGTAGGCAGCTTTCTCACATGCACAGTGGGTGCTTCGGGGGTGTATTCACACAGGGTCGTGGAGGCATCCTTGCAAATGTCCACCAAAACAGGCCCCGGTCGTCCCTCTCTTGCAATCGCGAATGCACGGCGAATGGTGGGCGCTAATTCCTTCACATCCTTAACGATAAAATTATGCTTGGTAATCGGCATGGTAATGCCTGTAATATCCACCTCTTGGAAGGAGTCACGCCCTAATAGCGTCGTTGGCACCTGCCCTGTAAATGCCACCATCGGTATCGAATCCATGTACGCCGTCGCAATGCCCGTTACAAGATTGGTGGCGCCAGGTCCTGATGTTGCTAGGCATACGCCCACCTTGCCCGTTGCTCTCGCATAGCCATCTGCCGCATGCGAAGCGCCTTGCTCATGTGCGGTTAGGATGTGGCGAATTTCATGCTGATGCTTGCCTAAAGCGTCGTACAGCACGATTGCTTGTCCACCCGGAAAACCAAAGATGGTGTCCACCCCTTGTTCCTTTAAGCACTCCACAAATATTTCTGCCCCTGTAATAAACATCGTTTCTACCTCCTTTGGTATTATTTTAACACTGCACCCTCGGCAGCGGAACAAACTAATTTTGCATAGCGTGCTAAATAACCCTTTTGAATTTTTGGCTTTGGCAATTGAAGCTTTGCTTTTCTTGCCGCTAAGATATCGGCTGCGACCTCTAATGTTAATTGACCGCCATTGATGTCGATTGAAATGGTGTCGCCTTCCTCTACTAATCCAATCATGCCCCCGTTCATTGCTTCTGGAGAGACGTGCCCGATTGCAGCTCCTCTCGTTGCGCCCGAAAAGCGTCCATCTGTAATGAGTGCGACATGCTTATCTAAGCCCATGCCACAAATTGCTGAGGTTGGCGAAAGCATTTCACGCATGCCTGGCCCGCCCTTTGGCCCTTCGTAACGAATGACTATAACATCGCCTTTTTTTATGTTGCCGCCCAATATTGCGGCGATGCTCTCTTCCTCGGAATTGAACACACGAGCAGGGCCTTTGTGTGCAAGCATTTCAGGCGAAACTGCCGATCGCTTGACCACTGCGCCGTCTGGTGCTAAATTGCCTGTCAACACTGCAATACCGCCTGTTTGGCTGTATGGCGAATCAACAGAACGGATGATGCTATAATCCTTGACAGGATGGTTGGCTATATTTTCCGCCACCGTTTTACCTGTGACCGTAATCATATCTGTTTTCAGTAAATTCTTTTTATTAAGCTCATGCATCACCGCATGCACACCCCCCGCAACGTATAAATCCTGTACATGGTGATGTCCAGCTGGTGCTAATTTACAAAGGTTTGGCGTTTTACCTGAAATGTCATTCGCCATGGTTAAATTGATTTTGACCCCTGCTTCGTATGCAATCGCTGGCAAATGTAGCATCGAATTGGTGGAACAGCCCAAAGCCATGTCCACCGTTAACGCATTGTGAAAGGTATCTGCGGTTAAAATATCCGACGGCTTGATGTCATTTTCCACCAACGTCATAATTTGTATCCCTGTTTCCTTCGCTAGGCGGATACGCTCCGCATACACCGCCGGAATGGTGCCATTGCCAGGCAATGCCAAGCCCAGCACCTCGCTTAGACAGTTCATGGAATTTGCCGTGAACATGCCAGAGCAAGAGCCACAGCTTGGACAAGCGGCATTTTCAATTTCCAAAACCTCTCGTTCATCCATGTTGCCTGCCTTATTGGAACCAACCGCTTCAAAAACGCTGTTCAAGTCTAAAAATTTGTCCTGTCGATTGATTGAAAGCATCGGTCCACCACTCACAACAATTGCCGGAATGTTGAGGCGTGCCGCTGCCATCATCATCGCTGGTACGATTTTATCGCAATTCGGGATAAGCACCAATCCATCAAATGCATGCGCCATGGTCACCGCTTCAATAGAGTCCGCTATCAGTTCTCGTGTCGCCAAGGAATAATGCATGCCCACATGTCCCATCGCAATGCCGTCACACACGCCAATCGCCGGAAATTCAAACGGCGTACCGCCTGCCATGCGTATGCCATCCTTCACAGCGCGTGCGATGGTATCTAAATGGATATGCCCAGGATCACTTCGTTTTGCGCATTGACCACGCCAATAAATGGACGCTTGATTTCTTCGTCCGTCAAGCCCATTGCCTTGAGCAATGAACGGTGCGGTGCTTTTTCTATGCCTTTTTTCACTCTATCACTAAGCATGAGGTGTACCTCCCTTTGTTTGAAAAGCCGAACAAATTTGTTCGGCTAGATTTATTTTGTATGTGGGCGCTGCCCACGCCCGCCCCTTTTTGAAAAAAGGGGACAAAAACTTTAGTTGGGGTTTTATTATGTGAACATTAAAGTTTTACTCAATTTTTTTCAAAAAATTGCTGGGTCAAGGGACGGAGTCCCTTGTTGTTGTCCGCAGACAACAACATCCAAACCCTCAAAGAGTATTTTTCTTTGTTACTTACTTTTTGCGATAGAAAAAGAAAGTAAGGTTTTACCTATATCAAAAGTTGATATTTCTTATAATATGAAAAAATTTGTATTTCTTCTATTCTACTAAATTTGCGTCTATTTGTCTATAGGTTTTTCGGGATTTACACCTTTTTGCAAATTGCAATATTAAATGCCCAACTTTTTTAAAAAGTTTCTCTGATATAAAAATAAATGAAGAAATGCTTTTGGCGAGTGTCTACGCATTGCCTTCACCGTCCTTTAGGGTCAATTGCCCCAAATTCTTTGCATTTAATGGGCTAACCACCGATTTCCCAATGCTTTTTTCAAGCTGTATGCGAGCGGCTTTGGCGGCTTTAGCACCTTCCCTTGCAACTATCGTACTCTCTGGAAACCCTTGTGGCTGACGCACAACTGATATATCGGTTGTTGCAACCTCTGAAAGCATATTTAAAATCAGTTCGGTATTCGTCATATTATCCCGCAAATTTTCTTTCTTCAAGCCCTTGAATCGCTTGTATTCACCAGTGCTCATTCCGCTCCATGTTTTGCTCATCAAATCGGTCAATGTGGCGTATTCTTCTCCTTGCCTAACGCCACTTTTATGCCATTCATCCGTTAGCGCTTTGCGAACTTCGATTGACTTAATCCGCTGGTTTATCCAGTTTTCGCTGTATCCTAACCTTTGGTAGTTTTGAATGGCTCGTTCAATCGAGAGTTCCGGGTCAATCATTTCGTCCATGCGTTCACTACCCACCATAGCAAGCCACAGTTTGAAAGGCTCTGCCTTTTTGCTCGGGATAGACTGTATAAGGCGCAAAATCTGTTCCGTATCGGCTACGTCTGTAAGTCGCATTTTTCCGTCAATCGCAAGCAGTTTCAAACGCTCACAATTTGTGACCGTTTCATTTCCTTCGTTCTTTAGCCGCCCTTTAAGCACAGTCCAATAGTGGCGTGGATTCTCGCTTTCGGTTAATACCATAATAATATCAATAACCGAAAACCACCATTTTTCTTTTTCATCGTCCCAAACGGCACGAACCTTTTGTTCTTCGAAAATCCGAATCGCATTTTTTTTGCATTTATCGCTCATTTGCTTGTCCTCTCAATATCTGCAATATCAATCACTTCTCTTTTGTCCTCTTGCTCCACATAAGCAGAACCAGAAAGGTTATAATCCTGCTTTTCAATTTCGTCTTTGCGCTATAAATTGTTTACGCCTTTTTCGTCATAAATAGCTGCAAAAGTAAATTATTATCATAAAACATTGTCATGATAGACGATTGGTGTAGTGTTTGCACCCATGCTTGGAAGGGTGGCGTGCCTGAAACAAACATTAAAATGGCACATGCCATGTACAGCATGAGACAGCCATTGATGACACCCATCACGCCGCCTGCTAGCTTGTTTACGCCATTGATTAAAGGCAGTGATGCGAGCTTGTCTAAAATGGCTGTTGCGAAAAGCAATAAGTATTTGATGATAAAAAACAGTGCGGCAAATAGGACGATGTCCACCGCAAACCCTGCCATCTGCCCGAAAGCCGCATCGGTGGTTGCCTTGACCTGTTGCCCAATCACGTCGGTCATAAACGCGGGTAAATTATTTTGTATGGGCATGGGTGTAGGCATCAACCCACTTGCCATGATTGCCCCTTGGTTGCCTGTAAACCAGCCTGCAATGGACTTTTCCATCCATTGATACATGCCGTTTTGTTTTAAAACATCCACGATTACAGGTCGAATGGTAAGGGTCAATACAATCGCTAAAATAAACGAAAGCAAGCGACTAATGAGCTTCACAAACCCCTTTTGAATACCGCCGAATACGCACAGTGCTAAAACAGCCACTGCAATGATGTCCCAAATAAATGCTGTTTGCATACTTTTCTTCCTCCTCGTAATAATTCTTATCGTAATGAAACAAATTCAATCAGTCCTGCTCCGCTCAGCATAACCTCACGCCGATTGGGCATCAATGCGAAGGTGCGAACGTCCTTGGACCATGTATATTTTTTAGCAACTTCCTTCCCTTGTGCATTGATTAAGTAAATATCGCTCTGACAATTTGCTGCAATGGTTGTGCCCTGCACGTCAATTTGCTTAAGCTCGCCCTTGACCTCAAAACGTCCTTTTTTACTGCCTTTACGGTCAATCATTTCAACCGCCGAGCTAACGCCCGAAGCGCCTATGCCTTCCTTCAACGCTACCGTTATGACCGCTTGCGATTGCATGTCAAACGTCAGCACCTCTCGCCCTTCAAAGCTATATTTGAACCTCTTTTTGTCATATAACGTAAAGCCATACACGCCATTATCCCCTAATAAAACCACGCCACCATCCTGGTAGCATTTGATTTGCACGGGCAGGGTGTCGTCCACCATCTCGGTGACATACGGCTTATCCTGATCTAGATGAAAAAACAACACGCCAGCCGCTACCACCCCTTTTGAGGCGTCCGCCGTGCAAACAGCCAACGCTTTGCTGTCATTCGAAACGTCCACATCAATGATGTAATTGTCTCCTGAAAACCATTGATAAATTTGTTGTCCGCTGTTATCAAATACAGACACCTTACCCTTGTACCCTTTTTCAGCAGTGACCACCGCCAGCATGCCATTTTCATTGATTTTAGCGTGCGTAATGGGCTGTTCTGTTTTGACGGTGTACAGCACCTTGCCGTCCACCTGCACATTTGCTTCCTTGCTATCACGGTCGCACAGCAGTAAATATTTTGCAGTGGCTTGAATGATAGGATTTTGCATCGTCATATTGCTTGACCACAGCACATCACCATTGCGGTTAATGCAGCGAATGCCTTCCTGTGCTTGCAATACGAAGTTGTCACGATAAAGTGTCGTATGTACCGTTCCGTCTATTTTTATGCCGTTAGGGCTTTCGATATTCGCACTATTCATTTCTGGGGGATTTGTTTTAACCGCCTGTGTGGGCGTACGCCCAACCCATTGCTTGAGCTTAGCCTTGAGATCAAAGGAGGCGTTGTTTTCCATCATCAGCCAGCCCATGCTGACTAAAATGAAAAGAAAGCATAATAAAATTGTCCAAAACATTTTACCGCTTTTCATTTGCTTCGCCTCCTAAATAGTGAACTTCAAGTAAGCACAATCCCTGCGGTTGTGCGGTAATGCCTGCCTGCCTACGGTTGCCACCTGCGATAATGCGCGGCATGTCTTGCACCGCAAGCTTGCCATTGCCTACATAAATGAGCGTGCCTGCGATAATGCGTACCATGTTGTATAAAAAGCCATCCGCTGTGATGTCCATGATAATTTCGTCCCCTGCCTTTTGAACGCTTACCTGCGAAACAGTGCGGACGGTGTCCTTTACAACGCTCCCTGCCGCCATAAATGCCTTGAAATCATGCTGTCCGACAAAGTGTGATGCGGCTTTTTGCATGTTTTCCACTGACAACGGTGCGACATATTGCATGGTAAAATGACGTGTAAAAACATCGCCCACAGCATGGTTTAAAATGCGGTAGCGATAGGTTTTACCAATTGCATCAAAGCGTGCATGAAAGGCTTCCGCCATATCCTGTGCCTCATGCACACGAATATCGTGCGGTAACAAGCTGTTGAGCGCATAGGGCAATCGGTCGCTCGGCATGCGTGCATCGGTATGAAAATTGCACAAAAACCCCTGTGCATGCACCCCTGCATCGGTACGGCTACAGCCATTGACCGTGATAGGTTGCTTCAATATTGCACCAAGCGTCTGCTCTAACACCTGCTGGACGGTGATGCCGTTTTCCTGCCGTTGCCAGCCGTGGTAGTTTGTGCCGTCATATGATATTTTGAGTGCGATGTTTCGCATAATTTTCCTGCTTTCGGTGGGCGCTGCCCACGCCCGCCCCTTTTTGAAAAAAGGGGACAAAAACTTTAATGGGGGTTTTTAATTAAAGTTTTAATCAATTTTTTTCAAAAAATTGCGGGGTCAAGGGGTGGAACCCTTTGTTGTTGTCCGCAGACGACGAAATCCAAACACTTAATACTAATCTTAGATTAAAACATAACCAGCGGAGGGAGGCAAAACGCGAGTAAGCGTTTTGAAACACCGACCGACAGATGGTTATGATTTTAATCAAGATTAGTATAAAGAGTATTTTTCTTTGTTACTTTCTTTTT
>JACMMQ010000031.1 GCA_014378955.1 Clostridia bacterium | reverse complement strand
GTATATCAATGCGGTGGTGGACAATATTCTTTTTTCCGAAACAGCGATTGATGAAAAATACAGACAATATTTGTGGGACAGGGCGGAAAGCATTGGCACGGATGCCTTGCACCTAGAATTGCAAGCAGTAGACCCAAAAGCGGCGACGAAAATTCACCCCAACGATACCAAGCGTGTGATACGTGCGTTAGAGGTATTTCACGCAACGCAGGTCACCATAACAGAGCATCATGCACAGTCACACAGCGAGCCACCACGCTATAATGCAGTGAAAATAGGGCTGACGATGGACAGAGCGATGCTTTATGAACGCATTGACAGACGAGTGGACATCATGGTGGAAAATGGCTTGATTGCAGAGGTCAAGGGCTTGCTAGAAATGGGCTACACCAGAGAGCTGACCGCCTTACAGGGCTTAGGTTATAAGGAAATTATCGCCGCCATGATGGGTGAAATGTCAATGGATGAGGCGATTGAACGCATTAAAAGAGATTCCAGAAGATACGCCAAACGGCAAATGACGTGGTTTAGGCGTGACACAAGCATCCACTGGTTTGACGTGGGGACGATGGCATTTGACAATGTATTAGAGCAAAGCATGGCATTACTGAAAAAATTTTCCAACACCCATGCATAAGAAAGCCAAATCATGGAAACACTTTTCCTATATGCAATACATAATAAAGGGTAGGAGTGGTGTTTGTGAGAAGTGCTATTAATTTGCAAGACGTGTTTTTAAATCAGGTGAGAAAAGAACATACAGGGGTGGTCATTTATTTAACCAACGGGTTTCAACTCAAGGGTGTCGTGAAGGGCTTTGACAGCTTCACGGTGGTGCTGGATTCCGAGGGCAAGCAGCAGCTTGTGTACAAGCATGCGATTTCCACCATCATCCCTGCAAAAGCGGTGATATTCAATTATCAACACCCAACGGAGCAACCACTAGAAGTATAACTTATAATTAGTAACAACCCATAAAAATCAGAGATTTTTATGGGTTGTTTGCTATTATTGCCTTTATATTACCGCTCCGCCATCGGCGTGTAGTCACGCCTCTTTGCAACACTCTTGTACGCAGGACGGATAATTTTATGTGAATTGATAAGCTCTTCTAAACGGTGTGCACTCCAGCCTACGATGCGTGCAATTGCAAAAATGGGGGTATATAGTTCTGGTGGGATGCCTAGCATACGATATACAAAGCCCGAATAAAAGTCTACGTTTGCACTCACGCCCTTGTACATTTTACGCACTTGCCCGATTACCTCTGGCGCTAACTGCTCCACCTTGTCATACAGCTTAAACTCTGCTTCCAAGCCTTTTTCCTGTGCCAATTGTGAGACGTATTGCTTGAATATAATCGCACGTGGGTCGGAAATGGAATACACCGCATGTCCAATGCCGTACACCAAGCCTGCTTTGTCAAATGCCTCTTTGTTTAGAAGCTTGGTTAAATATTGCGTGATTTCTTCGTCATCCGTCCAGTCCTTCACCACTTGCTTCATGTCCTCAAACATTTGTACCACCTTGATGTTTGCGCCACCGTGCTTAGGCCCTTTTAATGAGCCTAGTGCCGCCGCCATCACTGCATAGGTGTCTGTGCCTGACGAGGTGACCACATGGGTTACAAAGGAAGAATTATTGCCCCCGCCGTGCTCGGCATGTAGCACCAATGCTAAGTCAAGCAACGTCGCTTCCAGTTTGGTGTAAGCACTATCAGGACGAAGCATATGTAGGATGTTTTCAGCAATGCTCAAATTGGGTTTAGGACTGTGAATGTACAAGCTATTGTCGCCATGGTAATGTGAAAGCGCTTGGTAACCATACACTGCCAATGCCGGAAAATACGCAATCAATCGCAAGCACTGTCGCAATACATTTTCAAGTGAGGTATCGTCCGCCTTGTCGTCAAAGCTATAAAGCGCCAAAACGCTTCTGGACAAACCATTCATAATGTCCTTGCTCGGGGCTTTTAAAATCATATCCCTTGCAAAGTCTTGTGGCAACCGCTGATATTCTGACAAAAGCTGGTTAAATGCATCAAGCTCCGTTTGGTTGGGTAAGTTGCCAAATAACAGCAAATAGCACGTCTCTTCAAAGCCAAAACGTTGCTCCTGCATAAAGCCATTCACCAAATCATTGATTTCAATGCCACGGTAAATGAGCCGTCCTGGCACGGGCACCATCTCATTTTCATCAATAATGTACGAATGCACCTCGCCGATTTCAGTTAGCCCCACCAAAACGCCTGTGCCGTCCACATCACGCAAGCCTCGTTTAACCTTGTGCTTTGAGAATAAGGTAGGATCTATTGTGCTGCTTTGCTTTGCCAATTGTGTTAATTCGCTGATCATGCTGTCTTCAGCTTCAATTGATATAATTTTATTCATGTCACACTCCCCTTCTTAAAAATGCATTGGATGTATCGTACCGCATTTTATACAATGTATGAGGGACAAGCCTAGAATATGTCACTATACTAAACAAAATACAGTACCCTTTTACTATTCTAAAAAAACCGCCCAAGCCTTGGTGTTTCAAGCGTTTGACGGTTAATTTCAAATATTATTATCGTAATTATGCGGTTACATGACTTTCCACTGCTTCACGGTATTCCTCTTTGATGGTATCCACAAGCTGTTGCATGGGGATGATTTCGGTGGCACGATAAGCGTTTTCCCCTGCAAATGCAAAGCCATTTTTCATAATGCCTTTTTGCGCATTGATTAAGGCAAGCGCAATACAAAATGGACTGTTTAAGTAATCGCATGTCACGATACAGTGGTACGGACATTTGAAAGGTATACGATTGCCTGCCTCCACCTCAGCGATAAAATCATTGCGAACCGCCCGACCTGGTAAGCCTACTGGGCTTTTGATAATCGCAATGTCTTCAGGCTTTGCATCAATGTACGCCTGCTTGAAATTGACCGATGCATCACATTCCTTAGTGGTCACAAAACGAGTCGCCATTTGCACACCATCTGCACCCAATTGCATCATGTTGTAAATATCTTCTCCCGTATAGATGCCACCCCCTGCAATGACAGGAATAGGCTTGTTGAATTTTTCTACAAAAGGCTTGAGCGCTGCTACAACTTCTGTAACTAGCTTTTCAATTGAAAACTGTGGCTCCTCTAGCTGGTCGTGCTTAAAGCCTAAATGTCCGCCTGCCTTAGGACCTTCTACAACTACCGCATCTGGCAAATAATTATATTTATCCATCCAACGCTTGGCGATAATGCTTGCCGCCTTGGCACTAGATACAATCGGTACAAGCTTTGTGTCAGAGCCTTGTGAGATTTCAGGTAATTTTAAAGGCAAACCAGCCCCTGAAAATATAATGTCGATGCCTTCATCAATCGCAGCCTTTGCCAATTCTGCAAAATCAGACAGTGCAACCATGATGTTTACCCCTAAAATGCCCTTGGTCATTTCACGCGCTTTTCTGATTTCCTTGCGCAACGCACGAATATTCGCTTCCACATAATTCGTATAAGAATCTGGCTCAAACATGCCTATGCCCGCGGCGGCTATTACGCCAACGCCCCCTTGATTTGCAACGGACGACGCAAGCCCTGCTAGTGAAACACCTACACCCATACCGCCTTGAACAATTGGCAATGTAGCGGTGAGGTTGCCTATAATGAGGCTTTTCATTTCTGTGATACGCATGAATTATTCTCCTTTATGTTTTGTTAACAATTTTTGTTTTGAAATATGCGTTCAAATATACATATAATGTTAAAACCATAAGCACATTTACTGCTAAAAAATTTGCATACTTGACTTATTATATCACATCTATATGTTTTTTGAAAAGAATTATTTTATAAACTTCACGACAAACGCATGAACATAAATCTCCTCCCATAAAACACAACAGGCTTTTTTATAAACTCATTATTTTATCAATATACTTTTCTGCGTGCATGCAAACAATATAACGCTTTCGTTTCATAG
>JACMMQ010000030.1 GCA_014378955.1 Clostridia bacterium | reverse complement strand
CAATTATACAATTAAATGTCTTTCAAGGCATTGATATTAAAGGGTTTAGGCTGCTTTTCTAGATGGGAAAGTTGAGTAAATCACTTCCCATGAATGCGAGAAATATGAAATCATGATATACCATATCAATATAATAAATCCCGTTGGCAGTCTATGGTTATATAAATGCCCCATGCCAGGCATCAATGCCGACCAAGCCTCCGCAACCCAAGGACTTCTTTTGTCAAAATAATTGATTTCTAGGGTGCTAATTTTAAAAGGCATAATGGGTGAACGTTCTCTATCTGCAAGTATGGAAAACTTATTGAGATCCACGGTAGAGCGGTAACTATCCCAAACCGCATACACAAACACCCCTGCATAGAGGAATGCCCATCTTTTGTCCAGCACACTCTTAGCAAGCTCGAATTGTCCTGTAAATGAATAAATAATAGCGTGATTTATTTTACCATTCACGTTGATTACCAGCTCCCACGTGATGAGTAAAAAACCCTTGATATAGCTTCCTAGCATGATTTGACCGAACCCCGGAAAAGTACAAGACCACCAAGCCGTTACCCACGGATTTCTCAAATGCAAATAATTTGTTGCCACTGATGAAACATAGCCCTTTGGTCTTCGTTGATTTCTGATAGATTGTTTGGGATTATCCATTTATTTGCTCCTCAGCTTTTTCGATTAACTGGTTGGTGCTTGTGGTACCATCATCGGAATAAGCACTGTTTTGGTATTTGCATCCCATGTTTTCATGCCTGTAGACCGCAATTGCGCTGATTGACCGTTGTCTATTACGGGTACCATCAGCTCACCGTATAGCATTCTGACTTCTGATGCTAATAGGTTGCCTTCGTCTCTGAGTTTTCCTGTAAAGGGTAGCACGTTGCCATGAAAGCCCATGTAGCTGTTGCCTGGTTGAAATTGATGTGATACACCATATTCAAACCACAAAATTTGTGCTTTCGCATGCCAATAATAGCGTTTTCCTGTGCCATACGCAGGTCCATAAAGCTTGCCGCCATTGTCGTACAGGGCACGTATTGGCACATATATTTTTTGATTGACGATTTGTGCTGGCACGGGCAATGTGAGCTGTTGTTTTTGATACAGTGCATTCTCTTTCGGATAAACATTATCGATCGTTACCTTTATTGCACTGTCTACGCCTTGTGTCATTTCATTCATTGCCCTATTTAAAAATGCGACTGCTTGTGCTTTTGTCAAGGGCTTGTCTACTTGTGCGTTGCCCTCTGGAAAGCCTAATAGTAGCTTGAAATTCACCATTTCATTTGTATATCCTTTTGCCCAATTGGGTATGCTGTCCCAATCGGTGAACAACGGCCTGCCTGGTTCATATTGCGATGCTGGATACACCCTGCCCAACGCTCTGATGACCATGACGATGCTTTCTCTTCTTGAGATCGCTTCATCTGGCTTGAATAATTTGTTGTCATAATCTGCTGGAATGACCAATCCAAAATCCAACGCTGTTTTTAGCCATCCGCCTGTTTCCAGCCAATGCGTTCTCGTGTCATTAAACGGCTGCACAATGATTTCTGGCGTGTAAACTTGTGTATAAAATTTCGCCGTATCGCTGTCTGGCGTAAGCCGTATCGCCTTTTCCAGCATACAAACAAATTCCGCCCTTGTTGTGATTTTATCTGGTTCAAAGTTTCCTATTGTATCTTCTATCCACTTTTGTGATATTGCCTTTGTCGCATCGTTATAAGCCCAATGATTTGCCGATATTTGCGCATTTGCTGGCAATATTTGACATGCAAACAGCAAGATGGCAAGTATAATGCCTTTTTTCATATACACTCGACCTCCATTTCTCTCTAATATTTTCCTATTATTACCTAAAACTCGAGAAAATATTTATGTCAGAAATTTCAATATTGTCAGACACCTTTTTGAATAAAGAATTGCGTGAACAACATAGAAAATTGTCATTAAAATCAAATATGCACCGCCTTAAAATGAATAAGGCGGTGCATATTTAAAATATATCAAAATCACCGAATATGTTTGTTTTGCACATCGCTATCACCTTTTTGACTTTTTCCCAGACAGCCAATCAAATATAAACACGATGGCGGCAACCACTAATAAAAAGTGAATAAGCCCACCACCTATTCGTAAAAACAGCCCTGCAATCCAAAAGAACACGACTATACCACCAATAAAACGCAAAATGCCCACAACAATCACCTCCCTTTTTAAAAATTGTATGCTACTGTCGTGAACTTAAGCACGGATCGGTCAAGCAAAAATCACCAGTGAACTGTAGGGAACGCAATTTTGGGCGGAAAAATCCCGCCGCTACAATCGAGTTGCTACTTTTGGCTGTTGTTATTTTGTTAAGTTGACGACATGAATTGTATACTGTAGTATGTCTCCAAAAAGGTTAGATTTATACAAAAAGTGGGCTGAACGCACGCCCAGTTATTTGCCTAACAATATTATGATTTTACCGCATTAAACACCAAAAACTTACGTGCCAAGAAATTCCAAATAAGCACCAAGCCTGTGACTGCCATTTTCACCAAACGAAAGTCAAAAAGCAACACCTTTTCGCCAACCCACATGCCCCAATTGGTGAGCAACAGCCCGACAATACCTATCACTGTAAAAATAGCAAAAGCGGCAAAGCCATCCGCCGTGTTGTGCTTGAAAACCCAATATTTTGCTAAGAAATAGTTCACCAGCATACCCACTATAAAGCCAGCGGTCGTATATGTCCATATTGTGGCATGTAAATATTCACGCACGCAATAAAGCGTGCCAAAATCAAAGCAAAAAGCAATACCACCTACCACGACGTAGCGTGAAAATTCAGAAATAAACGTGTGTATCTTTTTTTTCATTTGTAACCATCCTTGATGTTATTTTCAATCCCATTGCTTGGATTGCTTGAACTTGCGTAAGTCGGTGCCGAACATTTGCAACAGTATGAAATGTCCACAAATACGGGATGCGGTGCGCTCACCATATATTTCCTCTAGCTTTTGCATTGCATAATTGGTGTTGATAATCATTTTTTTATGTGACAATAATCTTGTATTGATAAGCTCAAGCAACGATGCCTTGCTCAACTCATTGACGAATTCAGAGCCTAAGTCATCAATAATGAGTAAATCCGCATCAAACATCAAAGCATATTGATCCTTGCCTAAAATGGGATCTAGGCGGTTAAATCGAGCATCGGTCAGCGTGGAGCATAGCGTGAAAGCGGACAAATATAAAACCGACTTACCTGCATCCATGAGCTCCTTGGCAATCGCACTGGATATAAAGGTTTTGCCTGTACCTGGTGAGCCGTAAAATAATATATTCTCTTCATCTTGGTCAAATTGCTTGACAAAATGTAAGCAATGCTCATAAATAGCCTCCATTTTTTGACGTGGGGATATTTGAAGTGAAGGATCTATTTGGTCACTATACAAGGTGAAATTAAACATTTCAAAATTTTGCTCTGCCACCAAATGTGAAAGATTGGAGCGTGCATATGAATAGGACAAGAGTTTTTGCTTATAGCACGAACATCGAGAAAGTTCAACTACGCCTGTATCCTGACAGGTCGGGCAGGTATATTTTAAGGTTAAATAATCTTCCGCAAAACCACCTTGTCGGAGCAAATCCTTTTTTTGTTTTTGCAACACGATGTTCTGTGCCTCTAATTCATCCACGATTTTTTGCACACTTTGCGGCTGATCTAGCACCGATTGCACAAGATGCATGGATGTTTGTTGTAAGCAACGGTCAATTTCTGCAATGGTTGGTATTTTCCCATAAACCTCCTGCCGATGTTCCGCTAACGTTTGCGCATGCTTTGACCTAATGCCAGCATATTGCTCCCCAATCTTGCCGTACATTTGCGTGTTTAATGCCATTATGAACCACCTGATTTCTGATATTTTTTCAGGAATGCTTGCATAGATTTTTGTTCAAATTCGCTTATTATTGTGACAGGCTTGGTGGACTTTCCCTGTGCGGTTTGGTTGGTGTACGTTTGTTTTTCCTGCTCCGCTTGTGCCACCGTCTGTATGCCTGCTTGATGCCAAGAGTCCAGTATTTTATTCATATAAGCAAAAGCCAATTTCCCTGTTCGGTCAATGGTGAGATGGTACGCCTTTTCAATCAGTTCCGCACGCATTGCCCATTCCTCAAGCCATGTATGTAAATATTTCTTCTCAGTTGGGGTGAGTGCACGGTCAGCAATACCCAGGATTTTTTGCATTTTCCTGTCCTGCTTGCCTTTTTGCTCCCGTTGTTTTAAATAGGTCTCTACCTTTTGTGTGGTGATTAAGCCCTCATCCGCCCACTGAATTGCCACCTTT
>JACMMQ010000260.1 GCA_014378955.1 Clostridia bacterium | reverse complement strand
TTTGTGTGGTTTAGCTTGGTTTCATTTCATGCCATTACCTTTGCGTCAGAGCTGCCAAAGGAGTTTTGGTCAATCAATGACCAATATGTAAACGCTATGACGCTTAAGGACAATGCAAACATTATCCTGTACGGTCAAAAAACAATTGACCTCATCGGCTCGCTCCCTGAAAACGACCAAAACAATGAAATTATGGCATCTAGACTTGACCAAATAGGACTTGCATACGAACGAATTGGAGAATTTCAAAAAGCAGGTGCATGCTATCAGCTTTATTTGCCTTACGTAATTAAAAAAGGATTGGATGATAACATTAAAGTTGCCAAAGCAAAGGTTTTGCAGTATTGTCCCACACTTGATATTTATACCGGGTCAACGCAGGAGCAAGTGAATTTTCATGCAAAAAACGAACCAAGTAATGGCATTTTATATGGCGTAAATGCAGACGGTGGCACAAGAGCATCCTTGCCAAATGAGTCGATGACTTTGGTGTATGTACCGTTTGGCGAAACGAATTTCTGGTGGCTTGAAGAGAATTTGAAGGAAGCTACCCAAAAGGGAATTGCGGTAGAAGTTGCACTGAATGTAACACGAGAAGGTAGTGAATTGGCGGAAATTTTAACGAAAAGTGATTATATCATCAGCCTTTTAAAGGTTATTGAAGGGTATAATAAAACCCCTGTTTATTTACGTTTTGGTGCAGAAATGAATTTATGGGTAGACCAAGCAAAGCCAAATGAATTTATAGATGCCTTTCGTTTGGTTGCTACGCTTGCCAAAAAACATACAACAAATGTGGCGATGGTTTGGAGCGTTGGTCAGGCTTCAGCATGGCACGTCAACATGAACGATTACTACCCTGGCGATGAATATGTGGATTGGGTGGGGGTATCCGCTTACATGCAGAAATATTTCCTTGGGCGAAATGATTGGAAGGATGACGAAACACTGAATGAGGTTTTATTTCTCACGGGAAAGGGTGCTGACCCTGTCATGGCGCTCACAGAGGTGATATCACTGTATGGCAATAGAAAACCTATTATGCTTGCGGAATCGGGTGTATCGCATTATATTAGACCGCTCAAAGAAGATACAACCGCATGGGCTACAAATTATCTTAAAAAGATGTACTATGAAGTACCGATGGTATATCCACAGGTTAAATTGATCGCTTATTTTGATAGGGAAATATTATATGAAACAGATGATTATGCACTTTCGAACAATAAGACGATTGCCTCTTTGTATCAAGACTTGGTCAGGCAACCCTCATTTATTCAAAAGGCGTATACGAACATACCAAAAATTTCATATCAAAAGGCAGAGAATATTATCAATTTGTCACAGCCTAAGACCACATTTTATGCCTATGCACATGCGTTTGGTAGGGACAATGTTACGATCAACTACTATCTCAATGACCAGTGGATTGCAGGAAAAAGCGAGTTGCCTTATGCAAGCGAGCTTGATTTTGCAAAATATTCAGAGGGTTCACATGGCTTAACCGTTAAAGCGGAAAGCAATGGAACGGTATTCGCCCAAAAGAAGTATACGGTGCAAATTGTAAAAGGAATTACGGTATTAGTCAATCAAAAGCCCGTGCAATTTGACCAACAGCCTGTCATAGAAAATGGACGAACACTGGTGCCAATGCGAGCAATCTTTGAGGCGATGGGCGTTAAAATTGATTGGGATGAAAAGACAAAAACTGTTATAGCAATGAAGGATGATATAAAAATTGAAGTGAAAATTGACAGCAATATATTTTTGAAGAATAACACCCCACAAACGTTAGAAGTAGCACCTAAAATCATTGGGGGAAGGACAATGCTACCAGTGCGAGCGATTGTCGAAGCTTTAGGTGCTGAGGTCAATTGGGACGGTGATAAACGCACGATCAGCATTCAATACTGAATAGGATAGCTTTATTGGTCACAAGGCAGTAGCATCAGGCGATAGGTTTTCAAATATTTTTTGGAACGATTTTTTTTAAATGTTGGAACTTTTTCCTTCACGCATTCGTCAAATATGTATATCAAAATATTAGGAGGAATTTTCCATGAGAAAAGGTTTTAGAAAAAGATTTATCGCACAGGTCGTAATAATTGCACTTATGCTCACTTGTACGCTATCCACCGTCAGTGCGTTTGCGGGTGAACCAGAACCGGTTAAAAACAACATGAGTGTCAACGGAAGCTATTCTATTAAAGTCAACCCGGATGTTGCATACATAGAAATGGGCATTAAAACATTTGATGCGAAGCCTGCAATAGCAAAAGAAGATAATCGCACCAAAATGAACGGGGTAAAAGGGCAATTGAAATCGTTGGGTATAGAAGACAAAAACATTCAAACTGTTGATTATCGCATTATCCCAAAATACGAAACAAAGGAAATTACCAAGCAAGATGTGCTGGGGAATATCAAAAACACAGAAAGCATTCTAATTGGCTATGATGTAGTCAATCGCATTAAACTAACCGTGTATGACCTAACACGAGTGGGTGATATCATCGACTTAACCGTACAAGAAGGCATCAACGATGCAAATAATGTAACGTTCGGCTTGACTGAAAAGACCAGAACTGAGCGTTATTTAGAGGTATTAAAGGGCGCTGTTGAAAATGCAAAAGCAAAAGCGGAGGTGATGGCATCGGTGTATCAAATCAAATTGACCGTACCAAAATTCATCAATGAAGGTAGCGTGAATTATCAGCCAATGATGTACAATAGCTATAACAAGGGCGGTAGTGAGATGTATGATGGCGAAGTAGCACAATCCACGCCAATCTATTCAGGGCTTATGAATATACAGGCGAATGTGAGCTTGATGTACGAATATTAAAAGCATACAGGGTTTACTGTCACCAAAAAAAATCCCCCTCATATAATAAAATAGTGAAAAGAAATCATCACTAACTATGCTGCATATTTATGAAGGAGGATTTTCTTATGTGTTGTGATCAACCAATGCCTATGCCTTACGATATGGGCAACATGGGTAATATGTATCGACCTATGCCTTACGCACCATTAATGCACAATATGCCTTACGGCGGTTGCCCATACATGATGTATGGACAAATGGGTGGCATGCCAATGTGCGGAGACGATTATGGTATGATGCCACAAATGCCAATGTACGGTTACCCTCAAATGCCTAACCCTTACATGGGCATGCCAAACATGCCTGGCATGGGAATGCCAAACATGCCTGGTATGGGTATGCCTGGAATGCCTGGTATGGGAATGCCGAATATGCCTGGAATGCCCGGAATGGCACCAATGGCTATGCCTGACTATTCGGCACAAGATTCTTAAATAGATATAAAAAAAGTAGGGACGTATCGCTATAATTGCGATACGTCCCTACTTTTTTAACATTTCTTACTTTGGCACCTTTGTTAAATAAGCCCCGTTGGTTGCGTCGTAAAAATACACACCATACAGTGTAACGATTTCCCAAGCAGGTACAGCCGCGGCTACCTTAACATCTTCTGTGGTGTAATTAGCACCCACATAGTAGCCCAACGTGATCGTGCGAATGGCTGTGGGTTGCTTAGGTCTATCAGCACTGTGAATAAAATCAATGAGTACACCTGTCACATGGCGCACAGGATATTTTTCTGAGGATAGGTGAGAGGCAGTCAACAAACCGCCCTTGATTTCTGTGATGCCTTGAGGTGTGAGTGTAATGGTTAAGTCCTGTCCGAAAATATTTTTACCAGCGTGCAATTGATGCACGATTACCACATAACTACCATTTGGAAGGGCAAGCACACGCTTTTCACCACCAAAAAGATTGGCTAATGCGTTTTTATCTATTAGATTAGTGGCAATTGATAGGGCGATATTCTCATCCAAGGTCTGATAGGGGGCTGTGGGGTTTGTATCAATATAATTAAAATCATTTTCTCGTACGGTGAGCACCTTATCATCAGATACATATTTTGTCACGTTGCCTTCTTGTGTTTTGTGCCAAGAAATGCCCATAAAATTTTCAAATACCTTGTTTTGTGCATTTTTCTGCATGCTTAAAATAGGCATCCCAGCCATTTTAACAGGAATGATTGTTCGATCTATCGTCACGTCGTTTTTCTTTAAGATTTCTAATGTGTTTTCAATTGTCGCATTGCTAACGG
>JACMMQ010000259.1 GCA_014378955.1 Clostridia bacterium | reverse complement strand
TTTGAAAAAAATTGAGTAAAACTTTAGTTATTTAAATCAATCACATTAAAGTTTTTGTCCCCTTTTTTCAAAAAGGGGCGGGCGTGGGCAGCGCCCACTTCGTTCCAAAGCTTCGTTCAATTTTCTCTCGAAGTGGTTGATTTTCCGCTAATTCCAATTGCCTGTCCTTTTCCCGTATTACCTTGGCAATATCCTGTGCAATAGCGAGCAACGGCATATCCTCAAACAAATTGGCAATGTGAAGCTCGGGCAAACCGTGCTGTCTTGTGCCAAAAAAATCACCAGGCCCACGCAAGGACAAGTCCTTTTCAGAAATTTTGAAGCCGTCATTGGTTTGACACATCACAGCGAGCCGTTCTTTGGTCAGCTTGGATTGCGCCTCTGAAAATAAAATGCAGTGCGACTCATCCTCCCCACGACCCACACGTCCACGGAGCTGGTGGAGCTGTGACAGCCCAAAGCGTTCACAGTTTTCGATCACCATCACAGTGGCATTGGGTACGTTCACCCCCACCTCGATAACGGTGGTTGCGACCAATACCTTGATGTCGCCGTTTACAAACGCTTGCATCACAGCCTCTTTTTCGCTCGGTTTCATTTTGCCATGCAACAATCCTACCATCAGTCCATACAATGCACCGTCTTGTAAGGTTTTCGCAAATGCAACCGCCGCTGTCAAGTCCGTGCTTTCCGATTGCTCAATGAGTGGACAAACTATGTACGCTTGCCGTCCTGCCACCACCTCTTTTTTGACGAATTCATACACACGCTTGCGGTAATTATCTGTCACTGTATAGGTTTTGATGGGTTTTCTGCCCGGTGGCAATTGGTCAATAATCGATACGTCCAAATCACTATATAGAATAAGCGCCAGCGTGCGTGGAATGGGTGTGGCTGACATAACCAACGTGTGTGGGTTGTCCCCTTTGTCTGACAATGCCGCACGTTGCCGCACGCCAAAACGATGCTGTTCATCCGTTACCACGAGTGCAAGCTTAGAAAATTGTACATTTTGTTCAATCAGTGCATGCGTGCCAATCACTAACGCAATTTCCCCTGTTTTAAGCCCCTCGAAAATAGCATCCTTTTGCTTTTTTGGGGTACTGCTTGTCAGCAATGCCAGTTTAATGTTCAGTCGCTCTAACAGCTTTTGAAAGCTATGATAATGCTGTGTTGCCAATATTTCAGTGGGTGCCATTAAAGCCGCTTGTGTGCCATTTTGCACCGCAAGCACCATCGCAATTGCCGCAACGATTGTCTTGCCCGACCCTACATCCCCTTGCAACAATCGTCGCATCGGGATAGGCTTTGCCATATCAGCGGTGATTTCCTTCACGACTTTTTGTTGAGCTAATGTGAGCGTAAACGGCAATGCCTTAATAAAGGTTGAAACACTTGCTTTCATTGGCAATGCTAGCCCTGTCAGCACATCACTTTGCCCTTTGATACGCAATAATCCCAATTGCAGCAGCAAAAATTCCTCAATCACAAACCGCTTTCGTGCTTGCAAAAAGCTATCCGCATTAATTGGAAAATGGATGTTCAAAATGGCTTGCGAAAAGTCTGGGAGGTCATGTGCTTGGAGCACCCAATCTGGCAAATATTCTGTCAATTGCGTTTTAACCATGCCGTAGGCGTTTTCAATTGCTGTAAACATTTGCTTTTGCGTGATGCCATCATTGACACGATAAATGGGCACAATATTTTGTGTATATCTGCCTGCATGGTCAACTGATTCATAAATTGGGTTTTGCATGGATGAGCCATATCTGTCCACCTGTATGTCACCGAAAAAGATGTACGCTTTGCCAACCTCTAAGGCATTCATCACAAATCGTTGGTTAAACCATGTAGCGGTCATCGTGCCCGATTTGTCACCAAGCTTGACCTGATACACCGCAAGCCCCTTGCGCATACGCCGTTCAGTGACCTTGTTGAGCACCACCACATGCACACACGTTTGGTCGCCATGCTTTAAGTCGATGATGCTTGTAAGCTTTGTGCGATCTTGATAGGTGCGTGGAAAATAGTGCAAAAGATCCTCAACGGTCGATACCTCCAACCGCTCCAGCGCCTTTGCCCTCGCTTGTCCAATGCCTTTGATGGCGGTAATGGGCGAATGCAACAAAAAATCACCCTCTTTAATAAAAGGCACTATAAAAATAGCGCCTTTTATATTTTCAATCTATTCGGACAATCTTGCTTCCAATTCTGCCTTTTCCTTCTCAAAGCCGGGTTTGCCTAAAAGTGCAAACATGTTTTTCTTGTACGCTTCAACGCCCGGTTGGTCAAATGGGTTTACGCCCAATAAATAGCCACTGATACCACATGCTTTTTCAAAGAAATACACCAATTGTCCAAAATAATACGCATTGAGCGCTGGAATGTTAATAATCAAATTAGGCACTTGACCGTCTAAATGTGCAAGCAAGGTGCCTTCAAAAGCCTTTTGGTTGACAAAATCCATGGTTTTGCCTGCCAAAAAGTTCAAGCCGTCCACATCGTCCTTGTCCTCGCCAATGGTTAATGATTTGCGTGGATTTTCTACCACTAAAACCGTTTCAAAAATGTTGCGGATACCCTCTTGGATGTACTGACCCATGGAATGTAAATCGGTGGAGAAATCCACTGCCGCTGGGAAAATACCTTTATAGTCCTTGCCTTCACTTTCACCAAATAGCTGTTTCCACCATTCCGCCATAAAGTGGAGCTGTGGCTCATAATTCACCATTATTTCTATGGTTTTGCCCTTGCGATATAGCGCATTGCGTGCCAATGCGTACTGGTAGCATGGGTTTTCCATGTCAGTTGCAAACAAATCATAGGCATCCGAAGCACCTTGCATCACCTGATCAATATCAACGCCACTCACTGCAATGGGCAGTAAGCCAACCGCTGTCAACACAGAAAAGCGTCCGCCGACATCATCTGCAATGGCAAATGACTCGTACCCTTCTTCATTCGAAAGCTTTTTGAGTGCACCACGTGCAACGTCCGTTGTTGCATAAATACGGCTTTTTGCTTCTTGCTTGCCATATTTTTGTTCTAGCAATGCCTTTAACACACGAAATGCGATAGCAGGCTCAGTGGTGGTGCCAGATTTAGAAATAACATTGATAGAAAAGTCCTTATCTGATAACAGTTCAACCAAATCTGTCAAGTAGGTGGAGCTAATGTTATTACCCGCAAAATAAATCGCAGGGGTTTTTCGAGCATCCTCGGACAATGCGTTATAAAAATGGTGGTTGAGCATCTCAATGGCTGCTCTAGCACCCAAATACGAACCGCCAATGCCAATAACGACAAGCACTTGTGAATTTGACTGAATGTGTTTTGCTGTTTCTTTGATGCGAGCAAATTCTGCACGGTCATAGGATTTTGGTAAATCCACCCAGCCTAAAAATTCATTGCCTGCACCCGTCTTTTCGTGCAGCATTTTGTGTGCCGCTGACAGCATGTCCTTTTGATAAGCTAGCTCGTGCTCGGACAAAAATGCCAAAGATTTTTTGTAATTAAATTGTATATTTTTTCCCATCGTACAAGACCTCCAAAATTGTGATTAAATCAACAAAATGTTTTTTCCAAATTATTATATACCACAATTAACCATCATGGCAAGTTAAAATTGTGTTTTGCATCCATTCAAATAAAATATATACCAGTAGTCCAATTGTAGCACCCGTGAAATCAATCGAAAAATCGATAAATTCTGCTGCTCGTCCTGGCACGAATATCTGATGAATCTCATCCGTCCACGCATAAAGTATGCAAAAAAGCATGGTGTAGGCATAGGCGTTGCGCTTATTATAGCCACTGATACGATAAGCATTCACAACCAATACTGCCAACACCAAATAAATTGTCCCATGTGCGAATTCTCTTATTTGACTATTTGTTAAAGAGTCCCTAAAAACCCACCATGCAAAGCCCTTGCTAAAACGATCTGAGTCTGTTGCAATTTGTGCAGAAAAAGCAAAAATCACGATGCACCAGCTTAAAACAGATGCCCATGCCATGTATGCCACTTTTTTAATTGTGATTGTGACTAATTTCACGCTTCTCCCATCCCTTGCATGGCGGTCTTCGCTGCTGCTTGCTCCGCCTCTTTTTTACTATTGCCAGTGCCTTGATAGCTTGCATCATTGGTGCGAATTTCCACAACAAAGGTTTTTTGGTGATCGGGGCCACTTTCATTTGCCACGGTATATTGTGGTGTAGGTTTGCCCTTTGCTTGTAAAATTTCCTGTAAGGTGGTTTTATAATCTATAAAAGCCTTGCCCTTTACAGCAATGTGAATGCGCTCGGAGAGGTTTCCCAAAACCCATTCGCCCACTGTTTTCAAGTCACTGTCCAAATAAATAACCGCTATGACCGCTTCAAATGCATCCGCCAAAATAGACTCACGTTCCCTGCCGCCACTTGCGTGCTCACCCTTGCCCATTAAGAGAAAATTGCCCAGTGCAATTTTGCGTGCACACTCCGCAAGTGCCTGCTCACACACAACACTTGCACGTACACGTGTGAGTTCACCCTCTGGCAGGCTTGGAAATTGCTCATAGATATAACGGCTGACCGTTATGGACAACACCGCATCGCCTAAAAATTCCAAGCGTTCGTTGGATTGTAGCTTATCCATACGCTGTTCATTGACATAAGAGCTGTGCTGTAGCGCTTTTTGCCAATCATCATTTTTGTGAAAGGTGTACCCGATTGCCTCAAAAAATTGCTCGTCCATATCTGCACCTCGATATTTATTTGTAGTAGAACGTAGTGGGCGCTGCCCACACCCGCCCCTTTTTGAAAAAAGGGGACAAAAACTTTAGTGAGGGGTTTTTAAATAAAGTTTTAATCAATTTTTTTCAAAAAATTGCGGGTTCAAAGGGCAGCGCCCTTTGTTGTCGTCCGCAGACGGCGAAATCCAAACACTCAAAGAGTATTTTTCTTTGGTACTTTCTTTTTACGATAGAAAAAGAAAGTACGGTTTTCATAATTCAAAAATTTAATTTTCCGTATTATATAAAGAAAAGCCCCATAATCGGAGCTTAAACGTTATACATTCGCTTTTACGTAATTGACTACATCGCCGACAGTTTGTATTTTATCAATCTCTCCATCTGAGATTTGCAGTTCAAATTCCTCCTCCATTGCCATTGCAAGCTCTGCTATGTCTAAGGAATCTGCGCCTAAATCATCTAAGAAAGATGCTTCCATCGTCACTTCGTCTTCGTCTACCCCTAATTGGTCAACGATCACTGCTCTTATTTTTTCGAATACCACAAACTTCACCTCCCCCCGAAGGAATGAATAACTCTCTTGACAGTCTGTTACATCTATATGCAAGGCTTCATAAAAAAGACTGTTTATGAAAAGCGTATTTTAATTTCCTCATTCACGCCCGTTTGTGCAAAAACCTTTGCTTGGCGTATCGCATGGTAAAATGCCTTGGCGTCTGAGCTACCGTGCGCTTTGATGACAACGCCATCAATGCCTAAAAACGGTGCGCCACCCTGCTCTGAATAGTCTAATTTCTTTTTAAATGCGGTGAGCTGTTTTTTGAGCAGCAATGCCGCAAACATGCCTACTTTAGAGGATTTAAAGATATTTTTAACATTTTGATAGAATGTCATACCAAGACCCTCTAAAAATTTCAACAACACATTGCCCACAAAGCCGTCGCACACCAATACATCAACATCGCCCTTTGGAATGTCTCGTGCTTCAACATTGCCCACAAAGCGAAATTTCGCCTTTTGCATGAGCTGATAAGCTTCTTTTGTGAGGTCGGTGCCTTTTTCTTGCTCTGCACCAATGTTAATCAGTCCAACGCTTGGCGACTGTATACCCATTACCTTTTGCATGTATATTGTACCCATTTCACCAAACTGCACCAAATGCTGTGGTCTGCATTGCACATTTGCGCCAGCATCCGTAAGCAGCGAGCCTTGCTTGTCATTGGGCATGAGAGGTGCTAAGGTCGGTCTGTCCACACCTTTGATGCGTCCCACAAACAATAACGCACCCATGAGCAACGCACCCGTGTTGCCTGCGCTGACAAATGCATCTGCCTGTTTTTGCTTGACCATCGCAAGCCCCATAAACATTGAAGCATCCTTTTTACTACGCACGACGTCAGAGGGTTTATCCTCGTTCAAAATTTCCACCGCCGTATGTACGATGTGTAGTTTGTCCTTTGGATATGTATAGGTTGCTAATTTTTGTGTAATTTTTTCTTGATTTCCCACTAAAATGATTTCAACATCCAGTTGATTGACCGCATTTACAGCCGCTTCTATCACAATTTCTGGGGCATGATCGCCACCCATGGCATCTACTGCTATTTTCATTTCCTCACCCCGCTAACTCGTTTGAATCTTCCATGATGTCCCGCAATAGGTTTTTTTGTGTATATAAAAGCGCTTCGAATTTTGCTTTAAAGGACAAAAAGTTGCGCTTTGCATCTTCGTATTGAAATTGCACATTCGCTAGCTGCTTGTGTGCCTCTAAGGCGATTTGTTCAGCTTTAATTTCGCCGTCCTTGATAATGGCATCTGCCTTTTCCATCGCTGTGCGCTTGATTTCCTCGCCCGTGGTTTGTGCCACGATAAGCGTATGGTTGAGCATGTCTTCCATGGATTTATAATGTGCTATGGTATCGCCAAATAAATTGAGCTTTTCTTTAAGCTCATTATTTTCTTTATACAGTGCTTCATAATCCTCCATCAAGGCAGTTAAAAATTCCTCCACCTCTAAGGTGTTATAGCCCATCATTTGTTTTTTAAATTTTATATTTTCAATGTCTAATGGTGTAAGCATATGGTTAACCTCCTTGATTTTCATTCAAACCTATGTATCGTGATAAAGCTTCTGCCCTTTTTGGACAGTCCGCCTATTTTAAAAAGTTGTAACCGTCCATACCCTTTGACCGATAACATATCGCCCTCTGCTAGCGTGTGTGACACGCTGTCCTGCACCTGCCAGTTGACTTGTACACGTTCGGACTGTATGAGTGGCACGACCTTGGTGCGTGACATCTTCAGTGCTACTGAAAGCACCGCGTCCAAGCGAAGTGACATAACAGTCGCCGTGATTTCAACATACTTTTTGCAAGCTTCAAGCACTTCCCCAATCGGTATGCGTGCGAGCGAAACATTTTCTCTACCGACCTTCGTTAATGACTGCAAAACAAAGGTGCATAGCTCTTGGTCAACAAACAAATGCGCTTCATTTTCGCCAACTAAAATATCGCCCACCCTTTCACGCTTGATGCCCAAGGCTAACAAGGCGCCTAAAAAATCACGATGAGAAAGCGTACCAATGTTTGCCCCTTGTGCACAGATACACGCTATGGGAAATTGGTCTTGTGTTAGTTCCATATAATCAGGGAAAAAGGCGAGCATCTGTCGCTCAGCATCCGCCATG
>JACMMQ010000258.1 GCA_014378955.1 Clostridia bacterium | reverse complement strand
TTTGAAAAAAATTAATTAAAACTTTTGTTTTAGTAACTTTTATAGTTCTACTATCGTAACCCCTGCATCCCCTTCGCCATATTTTCCCAAGCGATAGGACTTAATCGCACGATTGTTCCTCAACATCTGCTGTATCCCATTTCTTAAAACCCCAGTACCCTTGCCATGTATAATACTCACCTGTCCAAGCCCTGCAAGCATGGCATCGTCTAAAAATTTCTCAACATTTTCCAACGCCTCATCCAGCATTTGTCCACGCACATCCACCTCGACCACAGCCGCTGCCGCCTTTGAAATGCCGATTGCACCTCTTCCACTGCTTGCTGTGCGTTGCCCGGTGGGCTTTTGCTCTATCAACCGCAAATTACTCACATGTACGTTAATCTGCATGATGCCTGCTTGCACCTTTGCATTGCCATGTGCATCAGGCAAGGTGATGACCTTTGCCCGTTGGTTGAGCGACACGATCGTCACGTCATCCCCTTTTTTCAGGGTGGGCGGTACGACATTTTCTCTGGTTGGCAACAGCGATTGTGCCATCGATTGCTCCACCGCTGACAGCTTGCGGTTTAACTGCTTGCGTGCTTGCTCAATCCCAAGGTTTCGTTCCTTTTCGTCCGCCATTGCCTTTACATTGTTCAATTCCTTGATCGTTTGCTCGGTCGTTTCCTTTGCCTGTTCCAATATTTTTTTCGCTTCACGCCGTGCCTGCTCTAATATTTTTTCCTTTTGTTGCTCAAATTTCTCAATATCCAACGTCGCTTGCGCCCGTAAACGCTCGGTTTCTTGTAAATCACGTGCGGATTTTTCACGTGCCGCTTGTGCCGCCTGACGGTTGCTTTCTAAATTGGTCAAAATATCTTCAAATTCTATCGTGTCCTTAGACAACAGCTGTGAGGCACGGTCTATAAAATGCTCCTCTAGCCCCAAACGCCTTGAAATGGCGAATGCGTTACTCTTGCCCGGCACGCCAATCAACAGCTTATAGGTGGGGCGAAGCGTTTCCACGTCAAATTCACACGCCGCATTCTCGATGCCGTCCGTTGCCAAGGCAAAAAATTTCAGCTCACTGTAATGGGTGGTCGCCGCTGTACGGATGCCACGGCTGTGTAAATATTCCAAAATGGTAATGGCTAGTGCCGCCCCCTCCACAGGGTCAGTGCCTGCACCCAATTCATCAAACAGCGTCAACGAATTATCGCTTGCCTCGCTTAAAATGTGTACAATGTTGGTCATGTGCGACGAAAAGGTAGACAAGCTTTGCTCGATGCTCTGCTCATCGCCAATGTCCGCAAACACCTTGTCAAACACTGCCAATACCGAGCCGTCCGCCGCAGGCACAAACAGTCCTGCCTGTGCCATGAGCGTAAACAAGCCAATGGTTTTGATGGTGACCGTTTTACCGCCTGTGTTGGGGCCTGTGATAATGAGCGTGTCAAATGTCTTGCCCAAATAAATATCGGTCGCCACCACCACCTTGCGGTCTATTAAGGGGTGGCGTGCTTTTTTCACATCTAAAATGCCTTGGTCGTTCATGCTTGGCTTGTACGCATCCATCGCTAGGCTTAACTTTGCCTTTGCGAACATAAAATCCAAATGGGTGATAATTTTCACATTTGCCAAAATGCCGTCATACGCCTCTTGCACCAAGCCACTCAATTCCTGCAAGATGCGTTCAATCTCCGCTTCCTCTTTTGCCTTGAGCTGTCTTAACTGGTTATTGGTCTCCACCACCGCCATCGGCTCGATAAAAAGTGTCGCCCCCGTGGCAGACGCATCGTGCACCAAGCCTGCAACATCATTTTTATGCTCTGCCTTGACAGGGATGACATAGCGGTCGCCACGCATGGTCACGAGCGCATCCTGTAAATATTTTTGATAGCGGTTGGCATGTATCATGGTTTGCAAAATTTCTTTTACCTTGGCTTGCAGGTTTCGCATTTGACGGCGCAAATGTGCCAATTCACTGCTTGCCGAATCCGCAATTTCATCCTCGCTTAAAATGCTTAGCTTGATTTGATCCTCTAGCTTTTTATAGGCGGTCAAGCCACCAAACAAGCCGTCTAAAATGTCGTACACTTCCTCACGGCGGTCCTCCGAGGCGTACTGCTTCAATCGACGTGCGATAGTCAAGCTGTCCGCAATGTGTAAAAGCTCCTTAGCGCCTAATGTGCCCCCAATTTCGCACCGCTTCAAGCTACCCCGAATGTCCTTTAAGCCACTAATCGGCGGGCTACCCCGCTTAACCATCATGTTCACCGCTTGATGCGTTTGATTGAGCGCATCATTGACCTCAAAAAGCGTGATAAATGGGCGTAGCTCATCTACAAGCTCTTGGCTTAACACCGTGGTGGTGTGGTTTTTGAGCATGTCTAATATTTTAAAATATTCTAGTGTGCGGTAGGTTTTTTCGTTCATTTGGTTTTTAACCTTTCTATCATTGTGAAACTGGCTAATTGTTCTTCTTCGTCTTGTAAAATAGGTAATGCTTCAAATTCAGCATCCTTACGCCTTATTGCTCTCGTAATTAACCAATCCGCAAGCTGTGGATTTTTCGGGAGCAATGGGCCATGTAAATAGGTGCCCAATACATTTTTATAAAGCACGCCCTCTTGCCTGTCCGTGCCGTTGTTGCCGTGCCCTATCAGCACCTTGCCAAAGGGCGTATGGCTGCCAATGTGCGTCCGTCCGCCGTGGTTTTCAAACCCAACCACCTCACCTGCATCCGTTTGTACCACCACATTGCCTATCAGACGTGGACTGCCCTGCTCGGTGTAAATGTCCAGCACGCCAAGCCCTGCTATTTTTTCATTTTCTAATTTATAATAATGTCCCAACAGCTGATAGCCACCACATATCGCCACCACCACGCCATTGCTTTCCACGTATTGTGCAAAATCCTGCTTGATTTCCTTTAAGCGGTTACACACAAGTAACTGCTCACGGTCAGAGCCACCGCCTAGTACCAGTATGTCTAAATCTTCAAAGTCTATGTCCTCATTAAGCCCGTACGTCTTGACTTCGACAGGCATGTCACGCCACACCAGACGGTTTTTGAGCGTGATAATGTTGCCACGGTCGCCATATAAATTCAACAGGTCGGGGTACAAATGTCCGATTTTAAGCATGGTTTCCCCTCTCTTTTTCCAAAGCCTTTAAAATATTTTGCGTTTCAAAAAGCGCCGTATAATTGACCAACACATAGCACACTTCGCCCTTTAAGGACAAAAGCTTTTGCAATGCTAGCTTTAAATCGCCCTCCATGGTGATGCGCGGTCGCTTAATCAGTGCATGCTTCATACGCACGGCGACATCCTCCTTGCGTACGCCTGACAGCACAAAATGTGAGATTGTATCCACATTCAGCCGTTCAAAATCGACATCCCAAATCCACGAAATGTCCTTGCCATCCTGTGCGTTGTCGTTGATGACCACCATCACATTTTTAGGGCGTGGGTCTTGTAGCACCGTTGTAATGGCTTGGTTGAAGCCAGCAGGGTTTTTAGAAAGGTTGAGCACCAGTGGTTTTTGCAACGCAAAGCTTTCCATACGCCCGATTTGTGGCTTGTACGCCAAAAGCACGGCATTGACCACCTCGTGCGAAACACCACACAACAGCGCAGGGGCGACCGCCGCCAAGATATTGTAAATATTATAAAACCCTCGATAATTGACCGCAATGGGAAGCGTGCTGTCCCCCATTTTCAAGTCAAATGCGATGCCATTTGAAAAATAGAGATTGATTGCCGCAAATTGTAGTGGCGGTCGGCAAAAATCACAGGCGTTGCAATAAAAATCGCCCAGCTGGCTGTAATGGAAGTAATGATATTGTAGCTCACTGCCACAGTGTGTGCAAAATCGCCCTTCCTTCGCCTCGTCACGTGCGATGTACGCATCCTCTGCTACACCGAAATATTCGCAAGCGTGCGTGGACTTATACCCAAAAAAGGCGGTCAATGGATCATCGCCATTTAAAATGAGCTTTGCTTTGGGTGCTTTTACGAGCGCACGCTGTAAATAGCGCATGGTAATGTCAATCTCGCCGTAACGGTCAAGCTGGTCACGAAACAGGTTGGTAATGACGATTTTGTGCGGTGTCAAGTGGTCAAAAACAATCATAGCGGACGCTTCGTCAATTTCAAGTGCCGCAAAATCCGCATCCACTTTGCCAAATAGGTCGCTCGCATCAATAAAGGCAGTAGCAATGCCCATCACCATGTTGGCGCCCACCAAATTGCACACGGTTTTTTTACCGCTTTTTTGCAAAAGGGCGCCCAGCATATTATTGGTGGTGGTTTTGCCATTGGTGCCACACACCACAATGATTTCTTGTTTGATTTGAGCGGACAGCACCTTTAATATGCTTGGTGCGATTTTGAGTGCAATTGCGCCTGGTGCGGACGACCCTTTTTTGCCAAACAGACGGCTTACTACCATGACCGCTTTTGCCACCCAAATGGCGATAATGATGTTCATAGCTTCACCTTTTTCTTTATGTTGTTACGCGGGGGACGGTGGGCGCTGCCCACGCCCGCCCCTTTTTGAAAAAAGGGGACAAAAACTTTAGTGAGGGGGTTTCAAATAAAGTTTTAATCAATTTTTTTCAAAAAATTGCGGGATTAAAGGGTGGAACCCTTTATTGTCGTCCGCAGACGGCGAAATCCAAACACTCAAAGAGTATTTTTCTTTGTT
>JACMMQ010000257.1 GCA_014378955.1 Clostridia bacterium | reverse complement strand
GTCTGCCCAAATGCACTAAATTCGGGCGGACATAAAGCCCGCCCCTACGGTAAATATGCATATAATTTCTCTTAAGTTGACGATAGTGTATAGAAAATATTAACTTTTTACAATAGCAATAAAAAGTAAATTGGTATAGGTGGAATTTCAATGAAAATGCACCAAGAGGAAGAACACGAAAAAGAAAGTGGTGAACGTTGGGTACTGACTTATGCCGATTTAATTACGCTTTTGATGGTGTTTTTTGTCGTCATGTACTCAATGAGCAGTATCGATTCAAAAAAATATGAAGCAGTAGCAGCACAGCTCAGTGTTACCCTTGGCGGGGCAGATAAGTCAGTCATAGCAGCGGGTGTAGGAAAAGAGTCTGGCTCAAGCTTTGATAAAAAAACGGGCAGCTCGATGGTCTCATCAAAAACCGTCAATGACAAAGAGCCTGTGGACATTCGAAAAGGTGAAAATGAAATTGATCGTCAAAAACAAGCCATCGCAGACAGTGTAGCGAAAGCAGAAGCGAGAGCGGAGGCAGCAGCTGAAGCAAAGATATTAGACAATGTTGAGGGTAAAATAAAAGAATTTATAAAAGAACAAAATTTATCCATGCAAGTGACAGTCAACAAGGATTCAAGAGGGACCGTCATTAGCTTTACGGAGGCGCTACTATTTGAAAAGGGTTCAGCAGACATTCAAACAGATCGCATCATGGTGGTAAAAAAGATCGCTGAAATCATTTCGCAAACGGTTAATTTTATCAGGGTAGAAGGTTTTACGGATGATTTACCCATACATACAGCAAAATTTGATTCCAATTGGGAATTGGCAGCACAACGGGCGATCAACGTGGGCAAGTCACTCATTGGAGAAGGCATTAACACAAACAGAATTTCATGCTTGAGCTATGGCGAATATAGACCGATGGCACCCAATGATAGTGAAGCAAACCGCCGTAAAAATAGACGTGTGGACATTGTTTTAATTTATAAAACTTTAGATAATTTGGAACCAGGTATGAACCATTAACGGCTTTGTATGTCAAACATATCGTGAATGCGTGGTGAAAGCATTGCAAATTGGAAGCAGTTCTCCAGTTAGTTCAAAGTCAAGCGTTGCGACACCCACGGCGGTGCCGTATAGAACGGGTGATGTCGTAGTCGTACAGGCGATGAAGGTGCAAGAGGTATCCAATAACATGAGCATGGTCATGCTGAGATTTCCAAATGGCGACACCGTCACCACCAATTTTTTAGAAAGGTTTGCTGGTAAAGCAGGCGACACCTTCCCCATTAAGATACAAAGTAAAACTGACAAGCAGGTATTTGCTGAAATTATACGCAACCAAGACGGCATCCATCTCAAGCAAAATGGCATCATCAATTTATTGTCTACGCTGAACATCGCAAACACGCCAGAAAATTATCAAATTGCCATGCAAATGATTAAAAATGACTTTACTAAATCAAAAGAAAGCTTTCAATCCATCGTGCAATTAATAGCACAACATCCTGATTTGACCATGGATCAAATTGTTTTTATGGTCAAAAAGGACATTCCATTAAATGCACAAACGACAGCCTCTTTGAATGCAATGATTGCACATGAGGGGCTGATTGGAGAACAATTGCTCCTGCTCTTTCAAAGCTTTATGGAAAATGATGAAAAGAGTGAAACACTGCTAACGTTATTAAAGGGCTTTTATAAAAACCCCGAAAATAAGGATTTTGAAGCACACCAGCTTAAGAGTGAAAAAACAATGATTGATTTGGTGAAAATTTTACTAGCGGTCAAGTCACAAAATGCGCTAGGCGAGAACACCGACAGTAAAATCGCACAGTTTTCGCAAAAGGCACAAACGCAGTTTGAGGTCATGCAAACGCTCAATGCAACGATATCGTATTTGCAAATTCCTCTAAATACCAATGGCTATTTTGGCACGGGTGAGTTATACTTATTAAATGATGAAAAAATGTCGAATGATGCAATGCAGCAATGGTCGCTTTTCCTGCGTATACCAACCGCTCATTTGGGGCTAATCGAACTTTTTATACATGTTGACAGCAATAAAAGCTTCCAGTGCCACTTGAATACAGCGCAAACAATTGATATGAAAGACATCCATAGCAATGTAATGAAATTATATGAAAGTATGGGCGAAATAGGATATCATCTTGTGAAAATGACGTACAATCAAATACCGCCTGGCATTTCGCTTGATAATTTCCAGACATATGCGGAATTGATACGGGCTGAAAAGAAATTTGATGAAAGGATTTGAATGGGGTGAATGAGTCAAAACCACTGAAAAGTGCTTCTGCCGTCCGCTATAAACCGGGCGATTATGCACCACGCATCGTTGCCGCCGGCAAAGGACCTGTAGCGGAGGAAATTTTAAACATTGCAAAAAAAAATAACATACCCATTCATGTAGATCCAGATACCGCACGCCTTTTAAGCTTTATAGAAATAGGCAAGGAAATTCCACAAGAATTATATGAGGTTGTCGCAAAGGTGTTGGTTTTTGTAAGTGCGATTGATAAGCAGTACATGCAAAAATAATATTACAGCCTGTTGCAAAATACGAAAGGGGTGGTTTGTTGAATAAAAAAGTTGCGTCGATTTACAATAAAAAAGTAGCTGAAATTCAAGCCAGATTGCCCGTTCGACTGTTCCGTGATACTATTCCGAAAAACTCCCCAAATATATTATCGGACGAAACAAGCAAAACATTACAGTCAAATGAAAATAAAGTTCAAACAGATCGTGCAAAAGTGACAAATACGGCAAACACACAGCGCAATACCGCACCCGCAAATGCAAGTTCTTTTAACAGCATCATAAAAAGTGCCTCGCAAAAATATCAAGTTGATGATTCGCTAGTACGTGCAGTGGTCAAGACCGAGTCGGGGTTTAACCCTCAATCATTATCGTCAGCTGGTGCAATGGGCTTGATGCAGCTTATGCCAAACACGGCAGCAGGATTGGGCGTAACAAACGCATACGACCCTGAGCAAAATATTGACGGAGGCGTACGATATTTAAAGCAAATGATGGATTTGTATCACGGCGATGAGAAAATGGCGTTGGCGGCTTATAATTGTGGCATGGGCACTTTAAAGCGATTGGGTATAAGCAATCTAGACGACCCATCCCAAATGTCAAAGCTTCCAAATGAAACGAAAAATTACGTGAAAAAGATTTCAGAAATGGTCGATCTTGATAATTAGATGTGATAGGTTTATACGATAACAATCATCAGCTTTAGGCATAAGCAAAACCTTACTTTCTTTTTCTATCG
>JACMMQ010000004.1 GCA_014378955.1 Clostridia bacterium | reverse complement strand
CTTTAGCCTTCCCTAATTTACATGCTTGATTTATAGCAATCAGTTTTTTTCAATGCATGAAAGCATTCGTATTTTGCATAAAAAATCAGTCTAGTCTGGAGTGAATGAAATGAAAAGATGGTTCATCATTTTTGCAACTGTAATGATGATGCTATTGCCTATATCAGTTTTCGCCTCCCCCGATACGTTAGGACTTGACGAAAAAGGGACGGTTGATAGTCTGATTGTGTGCAATAATGGTACTGGCGAGGGTGAAACTACCTTCGAAACAAACTTTGTTTTATCAGGTTCTGGTAAACAGAATGTTGTAGCCACCATGTATATTTTTGATAATGAAACACAGCTGTATAAAAAGGTTTACATAACAAAAGATGGTAAATTGGTTGAAGCCGAATGGGTTATCGGGGCTTCTGGCTTATTTATGCAAGAGGTAACGCTTACGGAAGGCAACAATAAGTTTGCAATTCGTGCCGCAAAAGAGGGTGATACACAAGTGGTTCATTTAGAGATTGTTCGTATGAACCAAGACTTTTTTGCAATCATCAAAGGTATTAAGGTAGACTTGAATGCCATTTATGATTCTATTCTGAATGGTCAATAAAATCGGCAATTGCAGTCTGTAGGAGACGATACCTTTGAAAAAAGATAAGTTAACGACCCTCATTTTAACGTTGTTGGTTACAAGCAGCATTGTACTTACCTCACAAATTTGGTTTCAAAAAAAATTATGGTCAAACGACTATAATTTTTTTGTTACGTTTGAAAACAGTCAAATATGGCAAACCCTACACCGCATGTTTAAGAACCCTTTATCTGACCAAGATACGCAAGCCATGCACAGAAATGCTGCACTTCCCCAAACCCTCGTGGTGAACTTCGGTGCCATCAGAACGCAGTATAATACGGGTAGTGTTCCGTATAACGAATTAATGGAAGAGCTCAAGCAAGCAATAACCACTTGGCTCAAATCAGATCAAGGCGTACGAAGCACGAAAATAGATGATATCGCTGAGTGGAAAAAAGCTTTGAAAAGCCAATCACTTTATGTAGACTTTCGTTTCCCCTATCCCATCAAGACCTTTGGTGCTTTTTTTGGCGTGCAAGACACGCCTGTAGATACCGCATTGAAAGACATGCAAGCGTTAATAGTCGTTTTAGGAGACACTGCTACGAATGATATTGTCATTTATGTCAAAGATGCAACTGATCAATCTATCCATAAATTTTTAGTACGATATGACCGAACTAAGCTACTTTCCTTAATGGAAAAGAATAATGATAGCACACTTACAGGCTATAAATTTTCGTTTGAGCTTAATTTTGATGAAAAACGCTTGAACAATGTTGTCTTACAATCAAATATTTTAATTCCCTTTAATGCGGTAGAGGTGAAGCCCTTGCGCATGTCCGAGCTGAACAAGCGTCCATCTGAAATGGATGCACTATTACGGCATTTCGGGCACAATCCTAGTAACCCAAGACGTTTTACTGAAACAGATAATAGTGAGGTGTATGTCGAAAACTACAGCACCTTTAAAATAAGTACCCATGGCGAAATAGATTATGACACCATCGCGCAAGGCAAGGGTGTACATTTAAATTCCAAAGAGCACACTACAACAGGCGTGCAAACCGCTTATCAAGCCTATAACATGGCGATTGATTTCATAGAAAAATTTCAACCCGAAGGACAAAGGCTCATGCTCAGCAACATGGTTGAGAATTTTGAAAAGCCTGGTACGCATTTATTCACATTTGATTATTTGTTTGATGGTCTGCCTGTTAAACTGAAGGATGCAAACGGCAATGCAAAGGATGCTATTAAAATAGTCATTTCAAACAACTCATTAACCTCATACAGCCAAGTATTTAAAAAGCTAGAGGGCAGTACGCCTACCAAAATCGAAACGCCTATTCCACGCGTGATGGACAAATTAATAACCGCCGTCGCAAACGCAAATAAAGAAGTAACCGTGGAGCAATTCAAATTATGCTATGAGGATACAGACAGCTTAGACTTTCACTTACCGCAATGGCATGTTGCAGTGAAGGGTGTTGGCGTGCAAATGTACGAGCCGACAATCTATAAAAAATAACACACGTTCTATAACGGCTTAAACGCAACCCAAAAAATGAGGGAAACTTATGTATTGGACGAGAGCAAAATGGATATTAATTATACTTTTCTTAGGGATCAATATCTTTTTATTGACCTATATGTTTTTTGCTGTGCAAGAACAGGTCACCGTCAGCAATGCGACAATTGAAAACACATTAGACATCTTAAAGAAAAATG
>JACMMQ010000256.1 GCA_014378955.1 Clostridia bacterium | reverse complement strand
TAATTACAATTTAAAATCTTTATATGTTGTGTTTTTTGAGGTGCGATAGGTTGCGTATGCAACCGTACCAAGATTTTGTAAAACCAATTGAGAGGGACATCACACCTCAAAAAATGTTTACAACATTTTAAATTGGAATTAGTATTAAAAGAGGTCAAACCTCGATATTTCGCCAGAAAGGCAAATGGTTATGAGAAAAGTTAAAATTTTATTTATAAATGTCATTATTTTAACGGCTACATCATTGCTTATGCGTACCATTGGTATATCCTATCAAGTCTATCTTTCCAATACCATCGGCTCGGCTGGTATTGGACTTTTTCAGCTGATCATGTCGATTTATTATTTGTCCATTACCATTTCAATTTCTGGTATTCGGCTTGCTGTCACACGGCTTGTGGCAGAAGAATTAGGGCTAAACAGACCGTACGGTGCAATCAAAGCATTGCGTAGTTGTTTGGTGTATAGCATTATTTTCAGTAGCATTAGTGCAACGCTTTTGTATTTGAATGCGCCATTCATCGGTGCAAACTGGCTGTGTGATGTACGCACAGTTTTGTCGCTGCGCTTGCTTGCGATAAGCTTGCCATTTATTGCAATGTCAGCGGTTTTTAACGGTTATTTCACAGCGGTGCGTAGAGCGGTAAAGGCGGCATCGGTGCAATTTATCGAGCAATTGATTAAAATATCAGTGACAGTAGGTTGTTTGGCAATTTTTTTGCCGTGGGGACTTGAATATGCTTGTGTTGCAATTGTTGTAGGCATATGCGTGGGAGAGATTGCATCCTTTTTATTATTGCTGTTAATGGTTAAATTGGATAGTAGACGGTATAAAAACGGTCATCATGTGGCGCAAAGCATGGTGCCTCGTATGCTTCATATTGCCCTGCCTGTTGCGTTGAGTGCTTATATTTCTTCTAGTATTCGGACGGCGCAAAATTTGCTCGTGCCGTTTGGACTAAAACAGCACGGTGCATCGAGCGAAAATGCGCTTGCGACGTATGGTGTTATCAATGGCATGGTAATGCCTGTGCTGATGTTTCCCTCTGTACTGCTTGATGCCATTTCAGACTTAATCGTACCAGAGCTGGCAGAATGTCAAGCATGTAACGGTAAAAAGAGGCTCAACTATATCGTAAATCGTATTTTTAAATTTGGCATGCTCACGTCAATAGGCGTGATGTGCATATTTTTAAGCTTTTCTGATGCGCTCGGCCTTGCCATATACAACAGTAAAGAAGCGGCATATTTTATCCGTCTGCTCGCACCCATTATCCCAATCATGTATTTGGATACCATTGTAGATAGCATGCTCAAGGGAATAGGGCAACAAATCAGCGCCATGCGATACAATATCATTGAATCGTGCTTGAGCGTCGGCTTGATTTACGTCCTTTTACCACACTATGGGATCATGGGGTATACCGCAATCATATTTTTTGGCAGAATTTTAAATTTCAGCTTAAGTGTGCGTAGATTGATGATAATAACAGACTTGAAAATCGACCTAATGCAGCTCTTAAAAGCATTAGGCTGTATCATCAGTGCACTGATACTATCCGACTTGTTTTTCAACACAATACATATACTATTTTACACCAACAAGCCACCGTTATTGCTACCTATTTCGTTGGTAACGCTCTTTTATTTTGTCCTATTGCGTTTGGTAACATGCATCACGTATGATGATTTATTATGGGTTAAAACGTTATTTAAGTAGCGGTTTAGCCTCGTGTTTAAATAAAAGTCAATCAGTATGCCTGCAATGACTTGATTTTTTCACGTATTTCGTATACACTCAAAAGGGTTGGTATAAACCATGGGGAGAGCGTTTTTATGAATATTGAAATTACACGGGCTAGTATTGCAGATGCTGGGCGACTGATTGAAATTCAGAAGCAATGTTTTTATGATGATTTTATGGCATATGGTAAATGTCCAGTGTATAACGAGTCATTGCAAGCGATGGAAAAAAATATTGCAAATGCCATTGTGTACAAGATAATGAAGGATGGAGAGATTATCGGGGATATCATTGTTCGTCAAAACACCCATAACCGATATTATTTGAGGGTTATTTGCGTTTTACCAGTCTATCAGAATTTAGGCATTGGGCAAAAGGCAATGATGCACATTGAAAAGGATTTATCAGATGCATTAGAATGGGAATTGATAACGTCATTTAAAAGCTATCGCAATCATCATTTTTATGCTAAAATGGGGTATGTAAAAATACGAGAATACGTCCAATCGGACGCACTCACGATGTTCGTTTTTAGAAAGTGTATGACCAATTTAAACTAAAAATTTGGAGGATTACAAATGATTAAAGCTTATTTGACAGGCATTCCATCCCTTTATGAAGGGGAGGATATAGAAGTTCGATATTGTATATTTGAGGATGAAGTGCTATTGAGCAAGGAAACGATTATGATTGCTTATGAAAAGCCAGCCTTGGTAGGGCAAGTTTCGTTGCTCATACTGCTAGAAAAATTGCAACCGTATTTAGGGAAAGAAATTAACATCATTGTGAATGATACGACCTTGCATGAAATTATCAAGGGAACATCCAGAACAAAAAATCAAGAGGTTACGACCATGGCAATCGAAACGAGAGAACAACTTAGCAAGCTTAATCATCCGACAATTTTAGATGTGAGCGGCGACCATAAGCAATTGGTGATATGGCATGAAAACCTTAAACCATAGTATAGGGAAGGTTATATGAAAATTGAAACTGATAATGGCGAGATCGTGTGTGACGTACAATATGGAAAGTGCAAGTGCATATCCATTCACATGGATACCGTAGGCTTTATCACCGTGAAAGCGCCTCGAAACACAAGTGAAGAGGCGGTCATAGACGTCATCAAACGCAACAGCAATGTTATTCAAGAGAAATTGGATAATATCTCGAAAATACAACAAAGACCTAAGACAAGGGTGTATGACGATCGGGGGAAATTTTTTTATCTCGGCAAAGAATGCTTGCTCAATGAGTTAATTGATGTTGGCACATTAGAGGAAGAAGCATTAAAAGCCAATTTGAAGAAGTTCTATGTGACGAGCTGCAAGAAAATTGTAAGCGAAAGAATAAAGATATATGCAAAACAGCTAGGCGTAGCGCCCAAAACCGTTGCCGTTATACAGTCAAAGCATCAATGGGGAAGCTGTAATACCCATAAAGAAATATCCTTTAATTACAGGCTAGCCATGGCACCACTGGAATTGATTGATTATGTTGTGGTACACGAATTATGTCACCTGATGCACATGAACCACGACAGGTCATTTTGGAGACGTGTTGGGAGCATTATGCCAGATTACAAAAAAAGGCAGGATGCCTTGGCACGGCTTGGACAGTTTATGACACTATAAATCAATACATTCATACGCGATTATGTCATGAGAAGCCGTCCGTGAACATATATAATAGTATTGTGCAATAGGGGGGCTTTTCATGAAACAGCTAAACATGCATAAAAGTATTTATGACATGACCGAGCAATATCCTGAGCTAATCGACTTTATGGTTGAAATGGGATACCCACAAATTAGAAACAACTTCTTACGTAAGACAATGGGCAAATCGTTCACGTTAATGCAGGCAATCAAGCAATTGAATTTGAATGAGGAAGCCATTATTGGCAAGTTGACGGCATGCGGTTTTGCGTGTGTTGTGTGAAATAGTTGAATAGTGAGATTATACGCATCTGCTTGTAAAGAGTAGGTGTTTTTTGTGCGTGCCTTTATACAACGAAATAATCCATGTCGAATTATAAAAAATATTGCAAGTGAAACATATTAGTGGTATAATTTTCATGGAAGTTGACTTATGATGCTGGCTAATTAGGAATAAAACACTTTGAGGACATGGCACTTTTTGTGCAATAAATAGCACCTTGAATATATAACAAACCTTGTAGGAAAAAGGGGGGATGCACCTTTTGTTCGGCAATTGTTGCAATATTTAATAGGTTATTTATAAATTTGTAAAACGTATAAACATAATGGTAAAAAGTTGTGAAAAAAGGTACGTCCCCAAACGTCACGCGAAATGGGGCTGTTTTCCTTTTCTTGTACCAAATAAAATTTGGAGGATTTATTAATGGAGACATTAGATAGTCATTTTTACAATTGGTTTGGCGTTTTGTTCTTTATAGTCATTTATAGTTCTGTACTTCTTTTTATCCCCTTTTACAAAAAAATGGATAAAAAGCCTAGAGGAACTTATATTGCATTTTTAATAGCTTTTGCTATTGAGATGCACGGTATACCCTTTAGTATGTGGGTGATTTCTTGGATAGTAGGAAAAAATCTGCCAGAAGGGATTTTATGGGGGCATACATTATTCTCATCTATTGGGTTTTGGGGCATGTATATTAACATCATGTGTGCTGTCATTGCTATTTCTTTAATCATAAATGGCTGGTACAACATTTATAAAAAATACTGGTCTAAGGAAACGGGTAAAGGCACACTTGTTAAAAGTGGAATATATAGATATATTAGACATCCTCAGTATACTGGTCTTCTGCTATTATCTCTTGGAATGATGGTTGAGTGGGCTACAGTGCCATTGCTTATTATGTTTCCAATAATGATTGGAATGTATGTACGCCTTGCAAAGCGCGAAGAAAAAGACATGGTAGTTGAATTTGGTGACGCGTATAAGGCGTATATGAAAACTACAAAAATGTTTGTTCCATTTATTGTATAACTCTTAATATAAAATAATTTTAAGGAGACTAAAAAAATGAAAAAGAAAGGCAAGTATAAAACAATGTTAATCGTGGTAATCAGCATAATTGCGGTCATTTTTATTCAAACATTGCCTATATGGTTCCTACAGCCATTGGGAAGCAAGAGCATCGTGAGTGATGAAATAAATTTGAATTATCAAGCAGGAGATGAGGAAGGGGCGAATGAAGTATTTGAGTTGCTCAAGCAAAAGGCAGATACCATCCGAACAAGAATGAACTTTAAGAGCGGTGAGTCGACCAATGTATATCTGTATAAAACACAGTGGCAACTTGCGATTAGAGAGGCTGGTTTTATTACACTTGTATTTGCGCCTTCTTGGTATATAGGAGACAGTCATAATGGAAATGTAATGATGGTGTCGCCATTTACACCCGTTAAAGGGCATACGCATGATAGTATATTAGTTGCGGCCCTCCATGAGTTTGTTCATTCAATTGTATATAAAGTGAATCCAAAACTATCATATTTCTGGGATAATGGTTTAGCTACGTATCTCTCAGAACAAAAGCCAATGGAAAAAGAGATTGAG
>JACMMQ010000029.1 GCA_014378955.1 Clostridia bacterium | reverse complement strand
TTGATATTCAAATCAGTGAAGCCGAAGAAGCACTATTGTTGCATTCGGCACAACAATTGAAAGATGTTTTAAAAGAATTGTATTAATTAAATAAATTTTTTCATGAAAAAGAGGTATTAAGCTTTAGCTTAATACCTCTTTTTCGCATATAGTTTTTACTACATTGACATTTTTAACATTTCAGGATTTAACATACCAAATATCATAGCGATATGTGCGACAACTAAAAATATCCCGACAAATATTGCATGCAATTTTAAGTGTGCAATTTCATTTTTCTTTCTGCCAATCACGCCAATTTCAAGTAAGCTAATGCCGAGCAATGGCACAATACCCGATAGGTAAAAGCCAACGGCAATCACGTCAGCAAATCCTCTCCATCCGCCTGAAACAGTCAACGGAACGACTGCGTTGGCAAATAGGTATATGAAGATGCTGAGGAAATAAAAGCCTGCGAAAATACCTGTTACCTTGTTGATTTTGCGAGCCATACCAGACATGTTTCTGCTAAAAAGTAGCATGAGTTCAGTAATTGCCAAGGTTTCAGCTGCAATCACTGGGATTGCCATGAAAATAAGTAAATTCCAAGGTTGATTTGTTGCCAATAATTCCATGTAATGCGTCATGTTGTTCATTCCGAATACCTCCTAAAATGTTTTTTACAAGCTTATTATACAAGGTATTTGTGTAGATTTTATGAAGATACTAATCTATTTTTACAAAGGTAGGTTGTAAATTACGAAAGGTTGTATAATATTTAAAGCCTGCATCTACAAGCATTTGCGTGGCAACTTCAAAATATTTTCCAACATAGCCTGTTGTATGTGCATCAGAACCAACGGTAACAATTTCACCGCCCAATTCTCTAAAACGCTTCAAAATCCAAAGCGTGGGTAGTGTTGAGCCTAAATTGCAGCGATATCCAGACGTATTGATTTCAATCCCTTTGTTTTTATGGATTAAAACCTTGAATATTTCGTCAATAATGGAGATGAATTCACCTTCTGCAAAGAAATTATCCGCATAGCCACCATAGCGACGTACGAAATCCAGATGCCCACACACCGAAAAATCATTAAATTGTGTTAACATCTTAAGAACGTTTGTTAAATAGCCCTCATATGCCTGCTCACGTGTCTTGCCACGGCAATAGTCGCCAGCGTGCAAATCGAGCATGTCCACCACGTGGGTGGAGGCGATAATAAATTCAAACGGGTAAGAATTCAGCAAACGTGCTGACTTTTCAAGCACTTGTTCCATCAAGCCTACCTCAACGCCTAACGTTACGTGAAGTTTTTTCTTATACTTTTCCTTAATTTCTAAAAAATGTAGCATATAGGCATCAAAATCAATGACAAAACCGCCATCAAGTGGCGCCCCGATATCTACGTGGTCTGTAAATGCAATTTCAGTCATGCCAAGCTTTATCGCTTGCTCACACAGCTCGCTCATTGAGGTGTCGCTGTCTATACTAAAGGATGAATGCATATGGTAATCAGGTAAGATCATATTATTTCCTCTTTTCGTTTGATGCTATCATCATACCAAGAATAGAAATAAATATCAATACTCATATATTATCTTTTACTTGCATATTCTTGAAATAGAGGAATGGAGGGAGTAAAATGAAAAAATTCGTAGTATGTATGCTAATCATATGCTTTATGGCAAGCTCAATGGTTTTTGTCTCTGCGGCTCCTGCACAACCAGCACCCATGACCATCACAGCAAAATCTGCTATATTAATGGATGCAGGCACAGGAAAGGTACTATTTGAACAAAATCCAGATGAACGATTGCCCATTGCAAGTGTTACCAAAATTATGACTATGCTGTTGGTCATGGAGGCTTTGGACAGTGGTAAAATAAAATATGAGGACACCGTGGTCGCATCCGCAAATGCATGTGGCATGGGGGGCTCACAAGTATTTTTACAACCTAATGAGTCCATGACTGTGAAGGATATGCTCAAAGCGATAGCAGTCGCCTCAGCGAACGATGCCTCTGTTGCGATGGCTGAACATTTGACAGGAAGCGAACAGACATTCATCGCAGAGATGAATGCGAAGGCTGAGCAATTGGGTATGAAAAATACGCACTTTATCAATACCAATGGCTTAGATGTAGATGACCATTATAGCAGTGCGAAGGATGTTGCTTTGATGTCAAGAGAACTCATCACAAAACATCCAAAGGTGCTTGAATTTACCAACATATGGATGGATACTTTGCGCAACGGTGCATTTGGACTATCCAATACTAATAAGCTCATACGATTTTATACAGGTGCTACTGGCTTGAAAACAGGCTCAACCTCAAAGGCTTTATATTGTTTATCCGCAACCGCTAAAAGGAACAATATGCATTTGATATCGGTCGTGATTGCAGCACCTACCTCGAAGGATCGATTTGCCGATGCAACTAAAATTTTAGATTATGGGTTTGCCAATTACGCAGTTGCAGCTGGGGTTAAAAAAGATGAGGTGCTGGGCGAAGGGCAAATTAGCAAAGGCTTACAAAAAAGTGTCTCATTGGTTGCAGATAATGATTGTGAAATTTTGGTCGCTAAAGGCAAGCAAGGCAATGTGAAAAAGGAAGTAGTGATTGACACCCAACTCGCAGCACCCATTGTAAAAGGGCAAAAGGTGGGTGAGGTCGTGCTCAAAATGGATGGTCAAGAAATAGGAAAGACAGACATTGTAGCGGCGAACAGCGTGGATAAATATTCCTTTGTCAATGTCATGCAGCTTATTGTGAATCATTGGGTTAATATTAAATCATAAGGCGTCTTTTGGAGCGTTGACTGGGTCAACGCTCTTTTTGCCCTGATAAAAACCTTACTTTCTTTTTCTATCGTAAAAAGAAAGTAACAAAGAAAAATACTCTTT
>JACMMQ010000028.1 GCA_014378955.1 Clostridia bacterium | reverse complement strand
GTGCCATCACAAAAAAGGTGAGAAACAACGCTAAGCCAACCAATATTTGATTAGGAGGCATTTGCTGTATACCAATGGCTGTACGAACAAACGACAACACGATAATAATTCTTGTAAACGCAGTCATCATAATTAAAATGGACGGTGCCAAGGATAAAATCGTTAACATAAATAATACATTTAAACTATTTGCCGCTTCCGCTGTATTTTGTGCGGGGTTCACATTGATCCCTATATTCGGAATGGCTATCGGTTCTGCGTGAGCCTTGAGCGCAATCAAGCCTAAGAACAACGCTGAAAAAAGCAACAGTTTGAGCGTATGATAGGTTTTATTTCTGTTCGTCATCTGAATGTTCCTTCCCTTTATGCTTATGCATCATTTGGTTTAATTGATTGGCTGCCCTATTTTTAAGATCTGAAAGTGTCGTCAATGTCTTGTCGATCGGTTCAGATTGCGTTGGCAGTTGTAGCCCCAAATATTTATTAAGCACGGCTTGGAAGGACATGTTCTGTGCCCCTTGGCTTTTGATAGGGATGAGGTCTGTTTGCGCTAATGCGGTTAGCTCTGAAAATCCTTGTGCATTTTCAGACATTAAAAAGACTTTTTCGCCTACCTGAATAATCACAATTGATTTATCTTTGCTCAGCATCACACGGTCAACAATTTTGATGTATTTGCCCTGCATGATATCGTTTTGTCGCATCGCAAACCATCGGCTGGTTAAATAGGCTGCTAAGAGGATAAAAACGATCATTAACATATACAGAAATCCTGTTAAAAAGTCTGGCATTTATTGATATCCCCCTCAAGTAGCTTGCAATTAGCTTTTTAAGATATTGTTGCGCATATTGGTGTAAACCTCCATAATACGCACACCAAAGTTTTCATCGACGACGATAACTTCCCCTCGTGCGACAAGCTTGCCATTGACCAATATGTCCACATAATCCTCTGCCAAATTGTTTAGTTCAACAATTGACCCAACATTAAACGCGAGTATTTCTTTAATCATTTTCTTCGTTTTACCCAATTCAACAGACACCTGTAATGGCACGTCTAAAATAAAGTCAATGCTTTCATCATGATTGGGTACATCGTCTTGGTCATCGAACGATGGAAAGGACACCGATTGGATGGATACTTGTGGTCCTTTGCCATTTTGTTTCATGGGTTGCTTGCCACCCATTCTTTTGGCTGGGGGCGGCGCTTCTTCCTCTTGGAGTGTCGCTAGTAAAAGCTCTACCAATCTTTTTGCCATACCAATGGATATAAGCTGTATGATTTCACCCTCAAGCACATTGCCAATTTCAAAAGAAAATGTAATTTGTGCAAGCTTGTTATTTGTTAATATTTTTTCTAACACATCTTTTTGCTGACTAATTGAATGAATATCTGGTTTTTTAACGGCAATTTTCGTTTTTACCATTTCTGATACCGTCTCATACCCACTCGGTATCAATTCGTTCATCAATTCAACCAATATATTTTTTTGCAAATCATCCAATTCATCCGTTTCTTTATTTGCACCATCGCCACCCATAAGCAAATCATTTAGGACGGCAACATCATTTATTTTAAATAAATACCACGTTTTAGCCTTCATGCCGGTTGTCAATTCCGCCTCAAAAGAACAAAGGGGCATTTCAAGCAATGCCGCATTTTCTGCCTCGCCTATGTCCGATAAATCCTTTACTTGAATGGTCACATTTTGCTTGACCTTTGATATTAACAAAGTAGATACTGTATTCATGCTGACATTCATAATTTCAGACAGTGCTTCCATTTCATCCACCGACAACGTGTCTTGCGTATTAGCAGGTTGGCTCCCTTTGAGCAACGCATCTATTTCTTCTTGCGATAAAATTTCACTCATATTCAGTACCTTAGCCTTTCTGACTCACATCTATTATCAATTCCTATGAACACAACGCCCTCTCGTAAGCCTTAATAAGGCGTGTAAATAAACTAAAAGCCTGTAAAATCGTCCTCATTCATTGTTTTATTGATTTTGATTGAACGACGATTGTTTTTGATGCCCAAATAGCCTGTGAATTTTATACTGTTATTGATTTTCACATGCACAGCATCTGCAACCTTATGGTCCATCAAAAGTACATCCCCGACCTGCATTGACATCACTTCACGTGCTGTGATGTTGGTTTCAGAAAAGGTTGCTAGCATTTCAATTGAAGCTTTTTCAATATGATTTAAAATAACATCTGCTTTGCTATTTTCATTTGGCTGATTGGATTGAAAAAAGTCTGATTTGAACTTTGTATCCTTAAACAATGGCTCAACGCCAACGTGCGGTATACAATAGTTAATCATACCCTCAACTTCGCCAATTTTAACGCTGAACGTCACAATGGCAATGGTTTCATTGGCTGGTACAATTTGTGCAAATTGTGATCTCGTTTCAATTCTCTCAAGCTTTGGGGTGACCTCATGAAATCGCACCCAAGACTCCTTCATTATATCGAGAAACTGCCCGATAAGCTTTTCCATCAGTGCAATTTCAATTTCTGTATAATCTCTATCTGGATTTGAAAATTGACCGATACCCCCGAGCAAGCGATCAATGATGCCATACGCAACCGATGGCGAAATTTCCATCAAGCTTACCCCTTGTAACGGCTGTAGTGCTATAATAACGAGCAAAACAGGGTCAACCATGGCATTGTTAAATTCCGAAAAGGTATGCTCCTCAACGGATATTAATTCAACCAAGCAAAATTTTCTCAAAAGTCCCGACAAATGCGAAGCCAGGGACGAGGCGAAATTTTCGTATATACCTTTTAAAGCACGCAATTGTTCTTTGGTAAAGCGGTTGGGTATTCTAAAATTATACAAGCGAATTTTTTCATAATTTTCTGAAGGCTGCTGTGGTGTTTCACGCACGTGCGCACTGCCAGTTGGTCTGTACGGCGTACGTAATTCATTATCATCATCTGGTGAATATCTTGCCATTGTCAGACCCCTTAGCCTTTCTGACTCACACATATTTTAATAAAAACAAACACGCACGAACCGTGAGCCGGATAAGGCGCAAGCAACTGAATGCCCAATTATTGAATAACAAAATCAGCAATATACAAATCAACTAAATCCTCTGAGTGAAGCTTTTCGTCAAGTGCATGTTTGATTGCTTTTTTCAATTCCCCTTGTGCATCGTCTGAAAAAAGCTGTGCTTCTGTTTTACTACGCAATACGCTAATGATAATATCCTTGATTTTTGCTTCGCTTTTCTCAAAATGCTCTTTACTTTTTTCACCCTTGATTTCAAGCGTCACTTTCACTTTCAAATACTTGCTGCTATTTTTAATGTTTGTAATAAAGCTCTCAGCAGGACTGAACTCCACCGTGTCCTTATGCTTTTCCACTGGCTTGGGTGTGACTGCTGCGACCTTTGGCCGACTTGCGGTATTTGCATTTGAGAAATACAAATAAATGACCACCCCAAAAATCAAAGCTGTTAGTACAATCAAAAGTATAATGAGCACTCGTTTCATTGCTATAACCTCACTGTCATTTTATCGTAATACCTGTTCCTTCAATTGCGGTATATATATCGCTTGTTTATAGGCGATGACTTTATTCTGAACGGTTTCTAACGATTCTGATACAAGAATTTTTTTGCCTGAATGCATTGTTATAACGGTATCTGGTGTTATTTCAATAAATTCTATCAAATCTGCATTTGCCATAAATTCTTCACCATTTAATCGGGTCAACATAATCATATTGAAAATCATCCCTTTCAAATTGAAATTGTTGGTGTGGCAAAGACCTCTCTGTCACACCAACAACATTATATTACTTTATCGAATAATACCAGCAAGCTCTTGTAACAACTCATTGGAGGTTGTGATAACCCTCGAGTTCGCTTGGAAGCCTCTTTGTGCGATAATCATATCGGTAAATTCCTGTGATAGGTCAACGTTTGACATTTCTAAAGAGCCGGGAATGAGTGAACTAAAGCCCTCTGTGCCAGATGCCCCCACCGTAGGCTCACCGCTATTGGGTGCTTTTCTAAAGAGATTGTTTCCCTCTTTCATCAAGCCTTGTGGATTTGCAAATTTTGCTATCCCCAAAATACCAATGGTATCTTCCACAACAGCACCCGTTGCATCTATTGCCTTTATATTGCCACCTTGGTCGATGCTTAGATTCGTATAGGTTGGATCAATGGTAATTGGTTTGCCCGATTGATCAAGCACCTTATTGCCGCCTTGCGTAACCAAAGAACCTTTGCCATCTGCAGAACCTTCGCCGCCATCTACATAAAAGTTTCCAGCACGTGTGTACAATTGGTTTGTGCCGTCCTGCACCATAAAGAACCCTTCCCCTGCGATTGAAACGTCAAACGGTCTATCTGTTCTTTGCACGCTACTTGCATTGTGCATAACGTCGATTGAACCTACTGCAACGCCTAAGCCGATTTGTTGTGCATTCATACCACCGATGCCATCAGCAACCGCTGCAAAGGAAGGTTGAATGGTTTGGTTGAGCACCTCTTGGAAGGTTACGCGACTTGCTTTATACCCGACTGTGTTTACATTTGCAATATTGTTAGCTACCACGTCCATTTTTACTTGGTGTGCGCGAATACCGGAAATACCAGAATACATTGTTCTCATCATAATTAAATTACCCCTCTCAAATTTGTATGTAGTTTGTGGAGATAGTGCTGCTTCCCGTCAATCAGTCGGGGAAGCGATAACCCTCTTAATGCATAAGATCCAGTTATATAAATACCGCACCATCTATGTTTGTGAATACGTTTTCCTTGATACTTTTGCTGTCTACCGCCGTGATCACGGTTTTGTTTGCAATATTTACAATTAAAGCAACGTCCTTCATTACAACCAGTGATTCTCTGATACCCTTGCCAGAAGCCTTCTCTACCGCCTGCTTGATGTCCCCTAGTTCTTGTTCTGATAGTGAAATATTGCGGTCTTGCATTCTTTTTAAAGCGTGTGCAGAAAATTCGAGTTCTTTTTGCTTGGCTACTTCAATATTTAATACATCGTTAAAGGTTGGGCGTGTGCCGTCATGACCGCTTGTTTTGTCAATTTTCGTTTTGCCGATTTGCGGTACGACCCTGCCCGTCGTGATTGCACCATTGGGTATGAAATTAATTGGTTGTGACATTGTCGTCGCTCACCTCTATTATATCACTTAATTTCACTTCTTGTCCATCTACAACTAATAAAACATTTTTGCCATTTATTGTTACTTTTTCCACTTTTCCGCTGATTTCTGTTGTCTTGCCCAATTCTATGCTTGGAACGGTCGCTATAACATTTTTCCCAACCAGCTGGATGTTTTGCATGGTTGAAAACGCTGTCGATAGGTTGGATGCTTGCTCTAGGCTCGAAAGCTGTGCCATTTGTGCAATGTACGCATTGTTGTCCATTGGCTGTAATGGGTCTTGGTTTTTTAATTGTGCCATCAAAAGCTTCATGAATTCATCCTTGCCAAGCTCTTGCTTTGGTAGTCTAGGCTCTTGATCTGTTAGATACGGCGAATTTGTTACCCCTGAAACCGCCATTATGAAGTCCTCCCCTTTTTACTTGCTATGCTAAATAATCAAATCCCGTGGTCGTTGCCTGCTTGCTCGAATTTTGCGCAATTGCCGTTGTACTGAGCTGCTCTGTGTACTGCTTAAAGTTATCAAACCGTTTTTGTTGCTGCGATTTATACTGTTGTGCTTGCCCTTGTTGACCGCTTCCTGCAAAAAGATTAAAGCCCTCTGCATTGCCCTTGTAATGCACTTCAATTGTATTTAATTTGAGCCCTTGCTCCCTTAACACATCTCGAAGTAAATTGCTTTGCTGCGTAATAGCATCCTTCACATGTACATTATCCGTCGTAATGCTCGCATGCATGCCATCCTTATCAGCTGTTACCTTAAGCGTAAGCTTTCCTAAGTTTTCAGGCGTTAAGGTTACTGTTAATTCCTTTTTGCCCTCTTTGGACAATAGCATAAGCTTGTCCACGACTTGCGTGCCAATGGCTTTTTCAATGTCAATGGTTTGCGTAACTGGATCGTTTGGAATACTGCTTGTGGCTTGGGTTTGACGTGTTGCGTTCGTCACATTACTATCAAGTAATTGCGACCCATCAATAGGTTCTTTTTGTGGTTGCAATTTTTCAGGTGCTTGCGTTTGTGTGGCATTTTTCTCCGCTTGTACATTTGCAAATGGCAACAAACCTTTTTGTGTATTGTCCTGCGCCAATGTTTTAGTCAGCTTTACGGCTGGTGCTTGTACAGTCGTTTCGTCTGCAATTTCTGTCGCAAGCAAAGGTTCAAGGTGCTTTGCTTCTTTTTGCGTGTTGTCCGTTGTAAGCGTTGGCAATATTGCTAGTATTGGCGGACTGTTTGACGCTTGTACGTTTACTTTTTGTGTCATCACCGCTACTTCATTACTACTTTTTACTTGCACAATGTCTGTCGCCATTTTTATTGGCAATTGTGCATTGACTTTGTCTACCATAACGTTAATCGGTAAGTTTTCATAGCGTCTTACTTGAACATTTTCTGTAACAAGTATTGGCTGTGCCGTTTGTTCTCGTGTCGTGCTTGTCTCTTGTACAGTGTTTTTTCCCAAAGCTTCTGTTGTGTTCAAGTTTTGTATCAGCTGTACGAACTGCATTTGCACATTTGGCACCACGGGGCTTTGTACATGTTCATCTTGCACGATTTGTACTGACTTTTGTACATTTTGCAAAATAGTTTGCAGGATGCTTGTCCCATGATAGCTTTGTTTACCAACATCGAGCTTTTCACGCTCAAAATTACCAACTGGTATTCCCTCACCATTTTCTTTTAAAAGCTTTGAACAAATATTTTCAAGCGTTGCTATTTGTTCACTTGTAAATGGGTGATTGGTCTTGTCCATTTTTAATGGCATTTGAAAATTTGAAACGTTTTTTTGATTGGCAATACGACTAAACAACGCTTCAAGGGTTGGCGCATTTTTAATAATGCTTTGCACCACGTCTTTGATGGCAGATAATTCGGGCTGTGCACTGATTTTGCTTGCATTTTGCTCGACCCATTGCACGGTGTCTGGCAAGGGTATGCCTAGTGTATTTGCCACTATGCCCAGCGTCATCAGACATTGCTCAAGCTCTTGCGTCCCTTCTTCTGTTTTGCTCGCTTGCTTTGTTACCTCAGTGGTTTGATTGACACTTAAAAGCATTTGTTCAAAACCGCCCTTTTGCACTGCGCTACTCGCAACATTTCCATTCTTTTCACAATTACTTGGCATAACATCACTTTTACCCATGTTGATGCATGTAATCACATATTCACCTCCCTTCCCTCAATCCTATTATATATGACAACCACTATTTTTTCAACCTAATAATAGCGGTTGTTATAATCGCACTTTCCTTCGTGTCCATCAATGCCAAAATTTCTGCCGCCTTTGTTTTTTTCATGGTGTTGATAATATCCACTTTAGCGTCCAAATCCATTGCACTAATTCTTTTTGCAGCCTGTGCGGTCTCCATATTTTCAAATATTTTCACAACGCTCGCTAGGCTGTTATTGCCCATGGGTGAAGGTATAGGTGTGGCAGGTATTGCAGTTGGTGCTGGTGTAACAGCTGCGGCGGCTGCGGCGGCGGCAACGGTGGCGTCCGCCAATGCTTTTTCCTTTGCCTCTAAATCATTCTTAAGTTTTGCAAGCTCTTGTTCCTTGACCGCTTGTGCATCCTCTTTTTCAGTGGCTTTCATGAGCTGCTCTTCGATTGCTTGCTGTTGCTTCATCAATTCCTTTGACATGTCATTGCTAGCCATGTTACTCTTTTGAACATTATTGCTTCCGCCCAATTTTGTTCGTATATGCCCAACATCAAAGCCATATAGCACGATCGCCATCACAACGACCAATAAGAAAGTGAATAATGCGATTAAAAAAACCAGTTGTTCATGCTTTTTTTTGGGATCCTCATCCAAGGGTGGTGTCTCATCATTAATGTTTGTATCATCACGATTACCGTTGACATAGCCACTTCTTGCGACTGGCTTGGCAGGTTTTTCCTCTTCCTGCACTTTCTCCTCAATTTCAGGCACTATTTCCTTATCAACTTCATCTTTATTATTCTCTTTTTGTTTATTTTTCTTTTTAAAGATGTTTAACATCATGACCCTCCGTATGGTTCAAATAGTACCAGCTTATTGTACGATGACACGGCTATTGATATAATCGTCTATGGTCTTTAAATCCTCTAATGCCACCTCATCTACATACGCTTGATACTTTTGTTCCTTCAAGGTTTCAAGCATTTTTATCGCTCTCCGCACCTCTATGAGCTTATTACGAATTTTTTCACACTTGATGTGCGCCGCCTCAATAAGCACCATTTGCTTGTCAATCGTATCTTTAAATTGTTTTAAATAGCTGTAATATTCTTGTAATTGATTGACGGTAATGCCACCTTGAACCACCTGTTTTAGCTGTGTTTGTGCCATTTCTTGACGTTGTTCAAGTGACGCTAATGTCTGTTGGAGCTGTGATAGTT
>JACMMQ010000255.1 GCA_014378955.1 Clostridia bacterium | reverse complement strand
TTTCATCGACACATCACTCCCACTATTTGCCTAATATATTTTTCAATTTAGAGCTTGACTTTTATTAGCAGGTTTCTTAATAATTCATAACTTTCGCCAAAATTATACTGGTTTACCTTCCCAATACCTTTTGGCAAAACTACTCTATTTCGCCAAATTGTAAGACCCCCCTATATGTTTCCTCGTAACGTTTTCGCTCCGTGGGAACATAAAATACACACTGTTTTATTCGACTAAATCTCGCAAACCGCTTGTGACAGGCTATTTCCGCTCTATCAACACGACAGTCTCAACGTGCCTCGTCCAAGGAAACATATCTACGGGTTGTACCGCCTTAACGGTGTAGCCATTCTGTGTAAGAAAATTCAAGTCTCTTGCGAGCGTAGCTGGGTTGCACGAAACGTATACGATTTTGGGTGGATTGAGAACCACTAGGATGTCTAGCAGTGCTTGCTCACAGCCCTTTCTTGGGGGGTCTATGACGATGATGTCTGGTTTTATGCCTTGTTTTTGCAATTTGGGCGTGATGTCCTCTGCGGTGCCTGTTAAAAATTTGGTGTTTGTGATGTTGTTTATTTTGGCATTTTCATTGGCGTCCTCTATGGCTTGTGGGACGACCTCGATGCCGATGACTTTCTTTGCCTTGTTGGCTAAAAATAGCGAAATCGTGCCGATGCCGCAATAGAGGTCAAACACCGTTTCATGTCCTTTGAGGTCGGCATAGTCGATGGCGGTTTGGTATAAAACCGCTGTTTGTGTAGAATTGACCTGAAAAAACGAATGCGGGGAGATGCGAAATGTGCAATCCCCGATTGTATCAAAAAGATAACTTTCACCCCACAGCAGACGGTTTTGACTGCCTAAAATGGTATTGTCCCTGCGTGTGTTGATGTTTTGGTAGATGCTTTTTATGCTTGGGAGCTGTGTTTGAATTACCTGTATCAGCGATTCAAATGGCAATTGCTTGTCGCCATTTGTGACTAAAACGACCATCCATTCTTGCTTGGCATGGGTGGTGCGTGTGTACAAATGACGCATAAGCCCTTTGCCGCTCGTCTCGTCATATGCACGTATGTGGTTTTTTTTCATCCACTCTTTTACAATTTGAATAAGGATGGCGTTATCCTTATGTCCAATCATACAGCTGTCCGATTGGACAATGCGATGCGATTGCTTTGCAAAAAAGCCTATTTCTATCTCACCCGTCACGGTATTTTGACGAATGGGATATTGCGCCTTGTTGCGGTAATGTGTCGGGTCTGCCATGCCTATGGTAGGATGCACCACCACATCTTGCAATTTCCCAATGCGTACCAAGCTATCAGTGACCGCCTGTTGCTTCCATAAAAGCTGTTGTCGATAGTCCATATGTTGCATTTGACAGCCCCCACATTGCGGAAAGCTTTCACACGCTGGGTTGATACGTGCCTTAGAGGGCGTGACAATATTTATAATCTTGCCGTAGCCAAAATGGCTCTTGACCTTGATGATTTTCACTTCCACAATGTCGCCTACTAGTGCATTTGGCACAAAAACAGCAAACGTATCCACTCGCCCGATGCCTTCGCCCTCAAGACCTAGTGCTGTAACGTTGATGGTAACAATATCGTTTTTTTGGATGGGTTGATTGTTCATAAATTATATATTCTCCTATTGATTTCTCTTAAAGTGGGCTGAGTGCCTGCACACTCATCGCAAATGTTAATTTTTCTATTACACCAAAAAAGGCGGCTCGTGAGCCGCCCCAACCTTGCTTATTATTGTGATATGACCATGTAGATAATTTTAGCCGCCTGTGCACGTGTTGCAAAATCCTGAGGTGCAAAGCGATTATCCCCTAAACCATTGATGATGCCCGCCTGTTGCATCAGGCTAACACTGCCCTTGGCATATGCGGTTATTGTGTTATCGTCTGCAAATGATTGCACTGGCTTGGTTGCCTTGATTGTGATATTTGCCTTCTTTGCAGCTCTGTCCACCATGACTGCCATATCTTGACGTGATATTTTATTGCCTACGCCAAATTTGTTGTCGCCTATGCCATTGATGATGCCTTGCTTTTGTGCCGATGCTACATACACATGGTACCACTTGTCCTTGCCCACATCTGTCATCGTGGTTTGTGCGCTATCATCCTTCATATTAAAGGCTTCTACAATCAATTTAGCAAACTGCTCACGGGTAACGTTACCGTCTGGATTGAATTTATTGTTGCCTACGCCGTTAATAATGCTCTTCTGAACCAATTCCATTACAAAGGTGTTCGCCCAATGTGAGACTGGCAGGTCGCCAAAACTGCTATCTTTTATGATAAAATAACTATCCAAGCCCTTGTTAAACGACAATTCCTTGCTGTCCGCTCGAAAGCTATAATTCGCAACTGGTTTTACCTGATTTTTAGCACTCACCGAAACTACCTTATTGACGCTATAATCATCATATTTATTTATGCCTTTAATGATCAGCTTAATGGCATCCTCGCTAATCACTGTGGATAAATCATTCATAACCTCAGATATTTGAATTTCGTATGCGTTTCGTCCTGGCTCAACATTCCCAAAAATACTGCTATCCTTCAATGCAATATTGCAGGTAATGTATTCTCCCTTCGTGAGCTTATCTGCACACTTTTTCATATCGAGCGAAAGTGTCACTAAACCCGTTTTAATATTTAAATTTCTTGCCAAAGTATTATTTTTAATAATATCAGACGGAAGCGTTATGCTGAATTGCTTCAAGCTGTTATTGCTTGTTTTCGCTTCTAATGTCACATCGAAAGGCTGTGTCATCTCTAGCCCCTTCGCTGTTAATAGCTGTGCCACCTGCTGTGCATTGCCTACAGCCGCATTAAACGATGCATTGTCTTGGATCATAATGTCAAATGTGTCGGTGTTAACACTGTCTGATTTTAATCTTATTGTTGCAGCAAGCGTTAAAATATCCTGTACTTTTTGATTGTACCCTTTTACGTCTCCTGCTGCCTTCATTAATCTTAATAATGGTTCATTTTGCGCTACAATTGAATTTACATCCACAGCACTTTCAACCAAATTATAGGTTTTCAAAAATGTAATATAAGCAGCCCTCTCACTGTCTACTGAAGCTGCGTTAATCTCATTGAGCACGCCTTCTATAAGGGTCTTTAATAACGCATCATTCTTGGTTGTAAAAATCAATTGACTTAACGGATAAAGATTTTTAACGCCATCTGCAATGACAAGCTTTCCTGCATTTTCAGTGAATATTTGTTGGGTTGCATCGCCTGATATTTGTTTGTTTAAATTGTTTAATTCACTTAGTAAATCTACATAAAACAATACACTATAGGCATTATTTCGAATAATTGTAGCGATGCTTGGGAAACCACTGGTGTCTAATGATTTTTGTTCAACCTTATCCGCAACACGCGCTAAGCGAGAAAGGATATTGCTTGCGGTTGCTTGCTCCGTCTTTCCTTTATGGGAAAATGCAGAAAAATCTTTTAGATTTTTAATCAGATCAGCTTTTTTGGCTTGTAAGGCAGGTAAAACACGCATCATTTGGTCAGCTATTTGTGTTGCGTTTTTATCATCAATTAACCGAACAACCATCACATCGTCCGTCAATTCGGCCGAGGAAATCAATAATTGCACAAGTAGCTCTGCCGTATCTGCATTTGGCACATCGGAAAATAACGTAACCAAATCACCTTCAACTGCAGCAAATACCGTTGGAACTTTGGTTAAGAAGGAAAAACAAAATACAAAAACAATCATTAGGCTTAGCATTCTTTTGAACATGTGGATGACCCCTCCAAAAATATTTTATTTATTTATTTTACGCCGAGCTTGCATACCTTAAATCCAAGTGCTTCAAGCTTTTTTGAATCGTAAAAATTGCGTGTGTCCAATATGTTTTTTTGTTTCATGCGCGCGCATATGTTTTCCATATCATATGTGTTGAAAATACTATGGTTTACCCCTAAAAGTAGTAAGTTCGTATCTTTAACCGTATCGTATATATCCAAATTATACGCTTCAATATGTGGATCCACTACACGCACCTCAAAATCCTGCTTGAGGTTTTCAATCAAATGCAAAATAGGACTTTCTCGCAAATCGTCAACATCCGCTTTAAATGCAACCCCTAGAATGACGACCTTGCCACCCTCTGGCAATATTTTTCTGACCTTGTCCGCAACAAACTGTGGCATTTGATCGTTGATTTCTCGTGCATTGCGAATGAGCTTTGCATTGCCATCCACGTGCTCAATCAAATACCAAGGATCTACCGCTAAACAATGCCCTCCCACGCCTGGTCCTGGAAGATGCATATGCACACGGGGATGCTTATTGGCAAATTCAACCACTTTCCAAACATTGCATCCTAATTCTTCGCAAATCATCGCTAAATCATTTGCAAGTGCTATGTTCACATCACGGTATATATTTTCCGTTAGCTTGCAAATTTCAGCGGTTAATAAGTCGGTTAAGTAAATTTCTCCCTTGACGAATATTTTATACAGTGCCTGTGCTTTTTGAGCAGAAGCTTCATTATATCCACCAATAATGCGGGCGTTGTTCTCCAATTCATAGATGATGCTGCCCATCATCACTCTTTCAGGGCAATAGGCTAGAAAGAAATCCTCCCCTGCCTTTAGTCCTGACATTTCCAGCAATGGTTTTACCATTGTTTCTGTTAACCGAGGTGATATCGTAGATTCTATAATGACCAAGTGCCCTTTTTTCAAGAGGGATGCCACATTTTTCGTTGCCTGTTCAACATAGGACACATCAGCTCGTTTATTTTCGTAGATCGGCGTAGGCACTGCAATGATATAAACATCCGCTGGTTTTAAAACCGTATCACACCGAAGCATGCCCTTGTTCACCGCTTGTTTAAGCAGTCCTGCGAGCGCACCCTCTTCAAAGGTTGCTTCCCCCAAGTTGAGTTTATTGCATATCTCTTCTTTCGGCTCCATGCCATATACTTGGATGCCATGACTCGCAAACATTACAGCAGTCGGTAGCCCAATATACCCCAAACCCAAAACACTTACAATCATGTTGTAGCCTCACATATGTTTATTCTTGTGACAAGGTTGTACCGCATTCTATTTTACTACTTTTTTAATGATTTGTATATATTTTTGCGATAAAAATGTTCTGGAATAATTATCTTTTATGAACTTTTCGCCTAATATGCCCATTTCCGTGCGTAAAGCTTGATTATCCTTAAGCTGCAGGATGGCTTTTGCCAATGCTGCCTCGTCCTCTGGGGGGACAACCACCGCTGCTTGAGAACGCTCAAGCAATGCTGCAGCTTCTCCTTCAACCGCACCAATGATGGGAATGCCACAGCCTAATATTTCAAAAATCTTGGATGGAATGACCGTTTGAAAAAGTGGAATTTTCTTAAGCGTTACCAACGCTACATCGGCGAGTCTATAATAATCCGGCACCTGCTGTTTGGTCTGACTGGGTATGAACGTCACATTTTGCAGTTTTTTCTCTGAAGCGAGCTGCATAAGTTGCTCTTTCCTTGCCCCTTCACCAATGATGATAAAATGAATATCAGGGTGAGTAGCCAGGCTTTCTGCCACATTTAAAATGATTTCCAAGCCATGTGCTAAACCCAATGTGCCCATATATTGTACGACGAATTTATTGCTTAAATTGTACATTTCTAATAGTTGCTGATTTTTAGGCGCTCGATAAAAAAGCGATAAATTACACCCATTTGTTACGATATCAATTTTATTGCCATCAATCCCACGTGCAATCATATTTTTTTTATATGCCTCCGTCACCACGACTATATGGGTGCTATGGCGATAAAAAAACAGCTCTATTTTTTCTAAAATACGAATAATCCATTTATTTTGAATAACGCCCAATTCCACAATTGCCTCAGGCCACAAATCACGGATGTCTAAAATAAACGGCGCTTTTTTCATACGACTGTAAAAAAAGCCTGTAAACAATGTAAAAAATTGTGGCGATGTTGCTATGACCACATCTGGTTTTTTTATTTTATGAAAGGATAACAAGGCGGAAGAGATCATAAAGGACAAAAATCCAATAATTCTCTTAAAAACATCCTTATTTGCGGTTGCATAGATAAAATTGCGATGCACCTTTATACCGTCCATTTCTTCAAGCATATAGCGATACCCTTGATAGTCCTTCGGTATAATGCCGTTTGGGTGATTTGGGAAGGCTGTGATGAGATCGACATGGTGTCCTAATGCGACCCATTCCTTTGACATTTCATACATACGGGCGGCAGGTGCGCCGGTTTCAGGTGGAAAGTTATGTGTGATTGCTGTGATGTTCATCGCTACCTTGCCCCCTAAACAATTTCAATGGAATACCCAAAGCTAACCTTGCCACAATTGCTTTTGCAAACGATGCATTTATTTTGCTGTTCTATGTTAAACACTTCTGAATAATAACGTTCCTCTACAAACATTTCTGCAACATTGTACGGTTTTATTTTTAAAATTCGCTGTGTTTGATTGCTAACCACGAAGTAATCACCCTGTTGCTTCACCGTATAGCTTGGATGCACATGTAGATAACTCAAGCTTGGCACAGCATCGTCCACATTATCCGTGACCGTACAAGCCTTTTCCCCCTGCCATGTGATTGTGCGTGTATGTTTCTTATTGAGATAGGTGGTAATGCACCCATTAAAAAATCGCTTATTGGCTGTATTATAAAATTGCACAGCCCCTATTTTCACCCTGCGTGCGACACGAAATGCACCCCAGCATTCTGACTGCTCTGTGCCCCCCACCATGACGGTGTTGTGTGCGCTGGTGCTTCTATAGTGCACTCGTTTTTGTCCTGTTGCATAGGTAAGGGTGCCACTGTTTACCAAAACTGGCTTTCCATCTATAAAAAGCTCAAAGCTCAGTGCGTCACAATGTCCATGCCCTGGGTTGTGTGCTACCCCTATTTTGCCACAGTCTATGACCATTGTAGCCCTTGTCCTAGGTAATTTAAAAATATAATACCCCGCTGCAGGTAAGGATGCCTTGGCTTGTCCTTCAAGTAAGAGCAACTCTTTCGCTGTAACTAAAAGTGCTTGCATAGGCTTTGCGATAGCTTGTGCACAATCATTGAAAAAAGGTGCTCTCAGCAGGCCGTCTTCTAATGTCACCATGGCACAAAGCATCTTTTCTATAAGGCGATTTAACGCATAATGGCTTTTGCGTTCGAATTGCGTTGCACCATAAGCGACCTTGATTGCACCCTCTAGCATGATTTTATGGTACATCGGACTCAATTCCTCATGCATGCCATCCGCAAATAACTGCTTGTCTAATGCTACAACATATGTGTGAAGGTATTTTGTAAAATCTTGGCGGCTGCCTAAAAAAATAGCGGTTATGGTTAACGCCTTGAGGTTTTCAAGGTAGTGGTTGCCCAAAAGACTTTTTTCCAAATGCTTTTTCAGGTAGTCATACTGTGTCACAATGGCATTTGCTAGCGTATTTTGAAATGCCTTGTCCGCACGCATGCACGGTTCAAACATTTCAAAGCAAGCCATCCAGCAAGGCAATCGCAACGATATCGTGTACGGATGCCAAGCGTCACTTTTCGCATCACGGTTGACTGCAATCCACGCTGTGATGAGCTGTTTTGCTTTTTGGTAATAGCGTTCGTCCTTGCTTGTATGGTAGGCATGCCCTAAAGCGTATAAATATTCAAAATAATGCAAATTAAACTGCCAAAGGCGCGTGCTTTTAAGTGCACACCAATTTTCTAATGGGTTAATGGTGTGGGTTTCATTCAAAAAGGTGAGCTTGTTTTGCATGATTGCCTCAACATGATACCGTGAAAGAAATGCCTTCGAAAAATCCAATTTTGGCACAACAAAATGTATATGTTTGGGGTTGAGCGGTGCCACTATTGCGTGCGAATAAGGGATTTTTTTTGTTATTAAGCGCATGCGGACACGGCTAATGATTTGATGCATACGCATGTGTCTTATCGTTTCAAAATATTTCCTAAACTGCATGACACACCTCTATTGTTTTAATAATGCCTCGTATGCATCCGCCATTGTTTGTAGTGAAAATTGTTGTTTGACTGTCTCATAGGCAAGGCGTGACATTTGCGTTAAAGCACTTTTATTTTGAAGCATTTTCAAAAGCGTTTGACAGAGCATTTCGCTGTCCTGCTCGATGAGATAGCCACACTGATTTTTTGAAATAATCTCGCCCATTCTGCCAGCTTTGGTAACCACTGGTATTTGACCGTGTGCCATTGCTTCAAGCAGTGCATACGGTACGCCCTCTGGGTGGATGGATGGCAAACAAAATACGTTGGCTTTTTGCAACAGCGCGCTCTTTTGGTGTAAAAACACCTTTCCAAAAAATTGTAGGTTGCTTGACTCGCTTGCAAAATCTTCCACCGTTTGCTGTTCGCTTCCCTCCCCTGCCACGAGAAAGGATATTTCGGGATGGTCTTTAAGCCGATTCGCACACGCTAAAAACTCTAAAATGCCCTTGTCCTTTTCAAGCCTCGAAAAAAACAGCACATGCAAATGTTCAAACTGTTTTTGCGGTGCTTGTTCGGATAGGGCGACATAATTATTGGTCAAGCGTGTTTTCTCTTTATGCATGGGGAAAAGTGCTGTGAATTCAACCTGCTGCTTTTCGGTTAAAAAATGGATGGCATTCACCTTATTAAAAAGTGGTATTAAAAGCATTTTGATCATCCACTTTTGACAAACAGATAAGCTTTCAAGGTTTCCGCCATGCATTTGGATGACTATTTTACAATTCAAGGCAGTCTTTTTAAATAATAGCAGTGCAAGCTTGCAAAGCGAACCAAAATAGATGGATGCATTGATATAAATAAAGGGATAAGGGGTAAAGCGCGTTTTAACTATTCTTATGACGCTTTGTAGCACCGATATTTTTTGCGAATGCTCATTGTATGTGGTGTCAAAGGTTTCAACTGCTTGTACCGATTTGATGCTTTCAAGCATTTGCTTCACGAGGCTGACGTGTGTTGCCACGCCCCCGACGATTTTTTTATAAGTGCTCGGCCCGACGATTAAAACACGCACTGTTGCTCACCAAATTTCTATATATAATCGCTCATGCTTACGCCTGTCTTGATGATTTTCGCGGGTACGCCTGCTGCGGCACAATGTTCTGGGATGCTTTTTAGCACGACCGCATTCGCACCGATTGCGACATGGTTGCCAATTTCCACATTGCCCAAAACCTTTGCACCCGTTCCTATATAAACATAATTACCGATGCAGGGCACCTCGTACTGCTTCGATCGCCCGCCAATAGTCACCTGTTGTAATATAAGACAATGTGTGCCAATCTTTGCCCGCGCATGAATAACGACGCCCATGCCACCATAGCCAAGCCTTGTGTGCTTGCCAATGTCGGCGGTATACGGCACATACGCATTGAATATTAAAAAAATGAGCGCTTGTATGCATTTTGGCAAAAAGGGTATGTGATGGAGATGTAACCATCGGGCAATGCGATAAAAGCTTAGTGCATTCAATAGTTTACAACTCCATTTCATTATCATACTAACTTAAGACGCTTTTGATATAGCCTTCCCATAATGCCATGATTTTTTCTACATCAAAATCAGCAATGCGTTCTTGCGCACGTGTAGCATATTGTGCACGCAGTTCATGATTGTCAAGCATTTCACACATGCTGTGTGCCATTAGAAGTTCTTCTTTTGTAAGTGGCGTGGTTTCATCATATTGCGTGCCATCACACACTGGGATGAGCATCCCATATTTTGCTTTTTCAATTTGTTTGGTTTCAAACCTCGGATCTGTGTCTGGGGCTAACATTTCTCGTGGTCCAGAACGACAGTCTGTGGAAATGATTGGGGTGCCACATGCCATCGACTCCGCGATTACGTTTGGAAATCCTTCATTGAGTGAGGATAAAATTAAGCACTTTGAATGCTTTAAAAACTTAAACGGATTGGACTGAAAACCTATAAAATGCACACACTGCTCCAAACCTAAATCATGCGTTAATTGCTTTAAATACGGTTCTAGCTCACCACTTCCAAGGATTGCTAAGCTTGCATTTGGATTTCTTTTGTGCACATTGGAAAAGGCTCGTATGAGATGCCAGTGCGCCTTCACGTAGTACATTCTCCCTAGCGTGATTATGACATTTTGCGAGAATAATGCTTCATATTCGCCTAATGGCTCGCTTGCGGCCGCTTTAATATTGTCCACCTCATACGGATTGTATGAAACACGTAATTTTTTCCTGTCCACGCCAAAATTTGTGTTCAAGTCATTTGCAGACATTTCAGAAATGGTCACAATCAAATCGGCATGGTTATAAGTAAAACGAATAAACCTTCTCATCAAATATTGGTAAAGCTTACTGCTGTGAACTGAACTTTCGTTGCTGTAATATTTCGATAAATATGTACTGACCGCAACGATAATTTTATCATTCAC
>JACMMQ010000254.1 GCA_014378955.1 Clostridia bacterium | reverse complement strand
GTCCAAATCTGGCTGTTCAAAATGCAGTGCGTTGTGCTTTACAAAATCCATCGGTTCGCAGGGGCTTGGAATGCGCTTTGGGTAGGTCAATGCGTATTGAATGGGTAGACGCATGTCGGGCAAGCCAAGCTGTGCCAATATTGAGCAGTCCACGAATTCCACCATCGAATGGATGATGCTTTCCGGGTGCACGACCACCTGTATTCTATCCAAATCCATGCCGAATAACCATTTCGCCTCTATCACTTCTAATCCCTTGTTCATCAAGGTTGCACTGTCTATGGAAATTTTACTGCCCATATCCCATTTTGGGTGCTTGAGCGCCTGCGCTGGGGTAATGTCCAAAAGCGCCGCACGTTTCTTGCCACGGAACGGCCCCCCTGAAGCGGTAATAATCAATTTATTCACTTGCTTTTCATTGTCGTTGCCCTGTAAGCACTGGAAAATGGCGGAATGCTCACTGTCCACAGGTAAAATGCGCACCCCTTTTTTCAAGGCGGCTTGCATGACAAGCTCCCCTGCGGTCACCAAGGTTTCCTTGTTCGCCAATGCAATGTGCTTGCCTGCTTCAATTGCCGCTAGGGTCGGCACTAAGCCTACTATGCCTACAACGGAGGTGACAACCATTTGAACGTCCGTCAACGTTGCAACTTCCGTTAAGCCATCTATGCCTGTGACAACCTTTGTGTCAAGGTCTTTTATATTTTGCTTGAGTTCTGCCGCTTTATGTCCATCCATAACCGCCACCAAAAGCGGTTTGTATTTCCTGATTTGTTGTTCCAATAGGTCAATACGTGTGTTGGTGGACAGCCCTAGTACCTTGACATTGCCCATTTTGTCTACAACGTCTAGGCTTTGCGTGCCGATTGAGCCAGTAGAGCCTAGTATAGAAATGGCTTGAACCATAATCATTTCCCCTTATTTTAAGATATTAAAAAAGAGCACAAAATAGTACACCGTTGGTGCAACAAATAACAAGCTGTCAAAGCGGTCTAGCACGCCCCCATGACCAGGCATGATATTGCCAAAATCCTTGATGTTGTACTGTCGCTTAATGAGCGACGCAGAAAGGTCGCCGATTTGTGCGGTCACACCACAAAGTAGCCCTAAAATGGTGAGGTTTATGTAATTTATCGTGTACGCACCAAAAACATGCACGCACGACCCTAATATTACAAAGAAAACCGTCACGCCTAATAACCCACCAATTGCACCCTCGACAGTTTTGTTAGGGCTAATGCTCGGACACAGCTTGTGTTTACCCAAGAGCATACCAGAAAAGTACGCAAACGTGTCGGTCATAAATGCCCCTGCAAAAATAAACAAAATAATAATATTGCCGTTGGGTAAAAGACGTGTAAATAAAATGTGCGCTAAAAAAAACGAAATGTACACCGCCGATAAAAACACGATGGCAATTTCACCAAACGTAATGGTTTTAAAACGCAATAAGTATATCACAAAAAGCAACAGCAAATAAACGAAAAGCATAAGCATCGCAATTTGCGTATTCTCATGTGTTAGCTTTAACAAATATGGCAAATAGGATATTGCCACCGCTGTAAAAATGCCCATCAGCAAAAAAGACCAATGCTTTGCAACCCCCACCGCTGTGTACAATTCCACAATCGCAAAAGACGCAAAAATAGATGCAAATATTGGGAATATATCCGTTGTAGGTGAGAATAGCACTGCGAACATGACCAACAAGGCAACCGCTGCTGATATGAGCCGAACCTTTAACAATTATACCCCTCCAAATCGCCTATTGCGCTTTTGATAATCCTCGATTGCTTGTAATAAATATTTCCTCGAAAAGTCAGGCCAGCAGATATTATCAAACCAAAACTCTGAATATGCCGCTTGCCATAGTAAATAATTGCTCAAACGGTACTCGCCACTTGGGCGAATAATAAGCTCGGGGTCTGGCACCCCTTTTGTATATAATACATCGCTTATGCACTGCTCGTCAATGTCCTCAACCGCTAATTTCCCCGACTTCACATCCTGTGCAATTTTCCGCACGCCCTGTAAGATTTCATCACGGCTACCATAGTTGAGTGCAATGAGTAAGGTCAGCCCACTGTTATTTTGTGTCATTGCTTCTGTTTTTATGATTTGTTTTTGAATTTCTTGTGATAGCTTGGTCTTGTCACCAATAATTTTTATCACAATGTTCTTCGCTGATAGCCTACGCTCTGAGTCCTTTAAATATTCTAATAAAAGCCCCATGAGGGCATCAATTTCAGCTTTAGGGCGTTTCCAGTTTTCTGTTGAAAAGGCGTATACCGTTAAATAACGTACACCCATTTTATTCAAATACTCGGTCGTATCCTGCAGCGTTTTTGCGCCTGCACTGTGTCCTGCGCTACGTGGTAGCCCCCTTCGCTTTGCCCATCTGCCATTGCCGTCCATAATAACAGCAACGTGTTTTGGTAATTTTGTTAAATCTAATTTTTCCTTTGCGTTCATTTTGCCAAAAGTATAAAAATGTTTCTATTTAATTTCTTGGCACAATTCAATAAGCACGCCATTTGCCGATTTTGGGTGTATATAACAAACCAATTTATTATCCGCTCCATGTTTTGGTGTTTCATTTAATAAAATAAATCCTTCGTTTTTTAATCGTTCCATTTCTGTATAAATATTTTCAACTTCAAAAGCAATATGATGAATTCCTTCCCCTTTTTTTTCTATAAATTTAGCAATAGAACTGCT
>JACMMQ010000253.1 GCA_014378955.1 Clostridia bacterium | reverse complement strand
TGATATGCAAAACCACTGGTCGCTTGACCGTATTGTTGCGGATTATGTCGCAGGCATGACCGATCGGTATGCCATTTCGCTATTTTACGATATGTATATCCCTTCACCATGGAGAAATGTATAAAAATTCATAAAAAAGGTTATGATTTTAATCAAGATTGGTATTATTGAATTTCCTGCAAAATTATCCAAACCACGCTAGACCTACATACGATGGCGTTTGAGGGACATGGCTGTTATATGTTGAAACAAATTTAGAAAAAAAGAAGGAATTTCAACATGTTTGTCGAATAATTTGTATGCAAGGTTTTTTACAAAGTGTTAACAATTGTTTAACGTGTCTTGCATTTTCAAGAGGGAGAAGCTCATGTCACCGTTTTTTTCAGATGATTTTAAAGAGGAAGTTCGTGCCAATAATGACATCGTTAGCGTGGTAGGACGATATGTCAAGCTTAAGAAAACGGGCAATCGACATTGGGGCTTATGCCCATTTCATCGAGAAAGCACACCCTCCTTTACAGTATCCACAGATAGTGGGTTGTACCATTGCTTTGGCTGTAGTGCGAGTGGTGATGTGTATAAATTTGTGATGGAAATGGAGCATGCTGACTTCCCAGAAGCGATGAAGCTGATGGCGGATTGGGCGGGGCTCAAGGTGCCTGAAAGCATGGTGGAAGATCGATATCAGGCTCAAAAGCTACAAAAAAAGCAGCGGTATTATGCATTAAATGCAGATGCGGCGCGCTATTTTTATATGATGCTACACGAAAAGGAAAGCACTGAAGCACAGCAATACATTACCAAAAGAGGGCTAGCACCTGAAACAATCAAGCAATTTGGCATCGGGTATGCGCCTGACGGTTGGGATGGGGCGCTGAATTATTTAAAGGAAAAGGGCTATACACAAGAGGAAATGCTTGCAGTTGGCGTGATTGTTAAAAATGCTGAAACGGGGCGTGTGTATGATCGCTTTCGTGACCGTATCATGTTTCCTATTTTTGATATGAAAAAGCAAGTGATTGGCTTTGGTGGTAGAATAGTCGGCAAGGGTGAGCCAAAATATATGAATTCGCCCGAATCGGACGTTTTTGTAAAAAGTCGTCATTTATTTGCACTCAATTTTACAAGGGGTGCGATGGAGCTCATTATCACCGAAGGGTATATGGACGTCATTTCACTGCATCAGAATGGCGTTAAAAATGCTGTAGCCACCTTGGGAACCGCTATGAATGAAGAGCATGCAAAGGTGATGGGTAAGGTTTGTAAGGAAGCAATCCTGTGCTATGACAGCGATAAAGCAGGACAGGACGCAACGATGCGTGCAATTGACATATTGATTCATGCGGGGATTGGCGTACGGTGCTTGACGCTTAGCCAGTACAAAGACCCTGATGAGTATATGAAGCTGTTAGGCGTTGAGCGTTTTAGACAAGAGGTCAAGCAAGCCAAAAGCTGGGTAGAATTTAAAATAGACCGTTTGCGGACAAACTATGACTTAGAAGATACCCACCAAAAAATACAGTTTGCGAACGAAGCAGCGAAAATATTTGCACGTGTGAAAAATGCCATTGAACAGGATGCGATTATCCGTAAAATTGCAGCAGAAACGGGCATATCTTCACAAGCGTTTTTAACACAAATTGCAAAAGTGAATGAAAGTGCAATACATAAGTCTGCTTTTATGCCACAACAGCGTAAAAAATCCAGCCAACAGACTGAGGACCATGGCTTAACCAAGCGGCAGTTACAAGGCGAACGCCTTTTAATATATATCATAGCAGTAGATGCAAGCGTTGCAAAAAGGATTGCACAAACATTTTCGGTGAAAGATTTTGACCATCCTATTCATCATAGGTTGGCAACAATGATTATGCAGCTTCACGAGACAGGTAAAAAGGTATCGATACCCTCCTTGTTTGAAGCATTTGACGAAAATGAGCAATCTGCCGTAGCGGCTGTATTTAATTCCGAATTACAATTCGACGATCACTACAAAGCGGCGATGGACATTATCCATCACATTCAATCTGAAAAGCGGCTAAGGGTGATACATCAGAATATACAAGAAGGGAATGTCGCAGCATTAAACGATTTATTAAAAAAACACAAGCATTTGTCACAATAAACGAAAGGAGGGAGCATCGTCGATGATAGATACTGAGGTAAGAGCAAGAATTGTCAAGGAACTCATAGAGAAGGGCAAAAGCCGAGGGGTGCTTTCCTATCAAGAAATCATGGATGCGTTACAAGAAATTGAACTCAATCCAGAACAAATCGAGATGATTTATGAAACACTAGAAAATATCGGCGTGGAGGTTGTTGGAGATTTAGACAAGGAATTAAAAGAAATTGAAGAGCTCAACGTCGAAGTTGAGGACATTGAAGCCAATATCCCTGATGGTATTAATATAGATGACCCGGTACGTATGTATTTGAAAGAAATTGGTAAGGTGCCACTTCTTTCTTCGGACGAGGAAATCGAATTGGCAAGACGTATGGAAAAGGGCGAGCAAGATGCGAAAAAGAGACTTGCAGAGGCAAATTTACGCCTTGTCGTTAGTATCGCAAAGCGATATGTCGGGCGTGGTATGTTATTTTTGGATTTAATACAAGAGGGTAACCTAGGGCTTATCAAGGCAGTTGAAAAGTTTGATTATACAAAAGGGTATAAATTTAGCACCTATGCAACGTGGTGGATTAGACAAGCGATTACACGTGCCATTGCAGACCAGGCGAGAACCATTCGTATTCCTGTGCATATGGTGGAAACCATCAACAAGCTTATCCGTGTATCCCGTCAGCTTTTACAAGAGCTTGGGCGTGACCCACACCCTGAGGAATTGGCTAGAGAAATGAACATGACACCTGAAAAGGTGCGAGAAATCATGAAAATTGCACAAGAGCCTGTGTCGCTTGAAACACCGATTGGGGAGGAAGAGGACAGCCATCTAGGCGATTTTATCCCGGATGATGATGCCCCAGCCCCTGCGGAAGCCGCATCGTTCTCTATGCTTAAAGAACAGCTTCGCAACGTTCTGGACACCTTGACCTCTCGCGAAGAAAAGGTTTTGCGCTTGCGTTTTGGCTTAGACGATGGCAAGGCAAGAACACTTGAAGAGGTAGGCAAGGAATTTAACGTAACACGTGAACGCATTCGCCAAATAGAAGCGAAAGCATTGCGTAAGCTGCGTCATCCTAGTAGAAGTAAAAAGCTTAAGGATTATATGGATTGATAAATCTTATCGAAAAGAGGGCATTTCTTGAGAGTTATCTTGAGAAGTGCTTTTTGTTTTGAATGTTATACTACTCTAAAATTAGCATAAAATATTGACATATTTTGCGCAATAGCATATAATTTAGCCAATAAACGATTAAGCAACTAAACCTTTTGGAAAGAGGCGTAAAATGGATAAAGCGCAATATTTAAGGATAATCGATGATAGTATGATGAGAATACAAAAGAAGCTATCGCATGAAATTTGTACAGACATTACACAGTCCATCAGTATGACGCAGTTACACGTCTTGTTTTATATAAAGATGCAGTATGATTGCACAGTAAGTTTTTTAGCAAGTCAAATAGAAATAACGATGGGTGGCGTGACACAGCTAGTAGAAAAGCTTGTGCAGCTTCAACTGGTATCAAGAGAACGAGATGCTGAGGATAGGCGTATCGTACGGCTAATGATCACGCATGAAGGCGAAAAGATGCTAGAAAAGGTAAGAGAAAACAGAATTAAAATATTTGAAAAATATTTTTCCGTATTGAGTGACGAGGAAATGGAGACGTTTTTTAAAATTCATCAAAAGCTCATACAAAGGATATTATACTAATAAAGATTGAATTTAAAATTTTTGTGAAATATTATGAGAACACTTGACAAAACAATTTGTTATAGCGTATAATGTGTAGACAATTGTATATTTTAAAAATAGAGCAGGCGATACATTCTTTTGAATGTGTGGGGCTGGGCTGGCATGAGCTGGCAACAGGATATTATGCCTGTGGGACTATAATTTCTAATCAAATTATGGTGCCACAGGTTTTTTTGATGTCTATAGAAAAAATGGGGGCATAAAAAAGCATCACCATTTGAATGCAAATGACTATTTTAGTAAGTGAGCGAATAGCTTATACTAATCTCGGATTAAAACATAACCAGCAGAGATGGGCAAAACGCGTGCTAGCGTTTTGAAATACTGACCGACAGATGGTTATGATTTTAATCGAGATTCGTATTGATACAAAAGGGCTTCAAGCCGTAATGTTCAGTAAATTGATGGAGGTTTTTGGGTGATGGCAATTGATAAACAAAAAGCAGCTTTGAGTTCGGTATTTGCAGCTATTTTCCTAACAATAATGAAAATAGTTGTAGGTATTTTTACGGGGAGCTTAGGGATTATGTCGGAGGCTTTACATTCCGCATTAGACTTAGTTGCTGCGGTAATTACCTATTTTGCTGTAAAATTTTCCGACAAACCTGCAGACGACATGCATCACTATGGGCATGGGAAGATTGAAAGCTTTTCAGCACTGATTGAAACGTTTTTATTATTGCTTACCAGTGGTTGGATTATTTACGAAGCTATCGAAAAGCTGCTATTTGGTAAAGATGCTGAGTTAATGGGTATCCATTGGGGGATACTCACAATGGCTATTTCAATTATTGTGGATGCCTCTAGGGTTAAGGTTTTGAAGAAAGCCGCCGAGGAGCATGGTAGTCAGGCATTGGAAGCGGATGCACTTCATTTCAGTAGCGATATATGGAGTTCATCGGTCGTTATCGTGGGGTTGATTTGCGTTTGGTTGGGTGAAACCTTCAACATACCACTTTTAAAGCTTGCTGACCCAATTGCCGCTTTAGGGGTTGCACTACTGGTCATCAAGGTGAGCATAAAGCTTGGCAAACGAACCATTGATGTGTTGCTCGACACGGCACCAAAAGGCTTGAGTGAAGTCATTGCCACGGAAATAAGCCAAATGGATAGTGTGCTTGAGGTCGCAGAAATTAGAATTAGACCTTCTGGTGCGATACAGTTTATTTACATCAATGTGGGCATTGAACCGCATCAAAGCCACAAAGCAGTGCATGCCATTGCACATTGTATAAAAGAGAAAATTTCTCAAAAAGTGCCACGTAGTGATGTCGTAGTCAGTACATACCCTGTTGAGGTGGTTGGTATTTTGGATGAAAGCATCAATCATGTTGTGGAGTGCGTTGTTAAAAAGTTTCCTAATTGTGCAAACATTCACAATATCCATATCTATGAAATTGGCGAAAAAAAGAAGATTACGGCACATATACAGCTCACGGAGGATTTATCGCTCAAGGATGCACATGCGCTATCTCACGAAATTGGTGCATGCATAGCGTGTAAAATGAACGATGTAGACGATGTGAGTATTCATTTTGAACCGATTGAGCACCATACGGATGGCATAGACGTTATTGACAAAACGGTTTAAATATAAAAAATAAAGCAAAATTTAGATTGGTTAATACCTTCTAAATTTTGCTTTTATATTTTTATATCGCTAAAGTAACAGTAAAAGTCGTACCTTTTTGTAGCTCACTTTGAACATCAATGTAGCCATGATGTGCTTGCACAATAGATTTTACAATCGCAAGCCCAATGCCGCAGCCCCCCGTTTGCCTATTTCTAGACCTGTCTGCCCGATAAAACCGCTCAAATATATACGGTAAATCCTGTTGGGAAATTCCGATGCCAGTGTCTGCTACTTTTATAAAGACGTTGTGCGCATCGCTTACAAGCGAAACTGTAACTGCACCGCCGTCCTCGGTATACTTCAGTGCATTAGAGATTAAGTTCACCATGACTTGGCTAATTTTATCTTGGTCTGCACTGATAAGCAACGTTGCCTCTTTAAAGGCAATTTGAATATTTTTACGATAAAATTCACTTTCGAAGTTTTGTATCGTTCGTTTAATGAGCACACCTATATCAAATTGTGTGATGTCTAGTGACACATTATCATTTTCTATTTTAGCCAATCTCTCTAAATCACTCACCATGCGGTTAATGCGTACCGCTTCTTCATGACAGCTTGCTAACCGCTCTGCATCCATTGCCCATATGCCGTCTAGCATCGCCTCTAAATGGCTTTGCAGTGTCGTTAAGGGCGTTCGCAATTCGTGTGCCATGTCGGTGGTTAAGCGCTTTCTAAGGGCATCTTGCTGTTGCAGGGTGTTGGCAAGCTCATTGATTGTTTCTGTCAGCTGTACAATTTCTTTGGTATCTGTCTTTTCAGTGATGCGTGCTTGCAAAAAGCCGTCTGAAATCATTTGAGCGGTGTCGATGACCGATGCTATGGGCTTGGTCAATCGTCTTGCCATATAAGTACCGAGCAATATTGCAAACATCAGTGAAAAAATACCCACAACCACTAGAATTTTATTGAGTGTA
>JACMMQ010000252.1 GCA_014378955.1 Clostridia bacterium | reverse complement strand
CTTGTGGGTGCCTATCCCCTAAAACACGCACATACGGCGTGCCTATTTTGACCGCTAATGCAATGTAGTCGCTGATTTCATTCATTATGGTTGTTGGGTCGTTTGCAACATGCAAATCACAATCAGAGGTAAGAATTGGAATAGAAATGCCTATATCCGTTAAATGCTTTTTTGTTTTTTGAATTTCTTGTGGTGAGAATGGTTTTGCTTGTGGTACGCTTAAAACATTTTCAATGCCACGCACTTCAACGCCATCATAGCCGAAATCCTTCGCAGTTGCAACAATATCTTCCCACGACCATTCAGGGCAGCCTAAGGTAGAAAAACATATTTTCATCAAAATCCCTCGCTTCTATATAATCTTTCATAACATGCTTTTCGCAAATTCTATTGTCCTTGCGAATGGCTTATAAATACACCAAAAACTATTATAACGTATTTTAACAAATTTATCCAGTAATTATTTTACAATTATTAACCAATCCATATATTTTTTTCATATGCAATACCATAAAAAAATAACCAACAGGTTTCCCCATTGGCTTTTATGACGATTTGATGACATATTCGCCTCTATGCTTTGCCTTTGACAATTCTTTTTCTTGGCGGAGTTCTTGAAAACATAGTTTTAATAATTCTGCACAACGAATGGCATTTTCATACGCCCGATGCTTTTTTGAATTTGAAATACTTAAATAATCAATCAATTCCTTCATGCGTTTATTCTTTTCAGTGAGCGTGATACGATACGCTAGATGAAAAGTGTCTGAATAACAATTGGGAAAACTTAGCTTTTGTTTATGCGCAAAGCGCTTAATAAAGGCAACATCTAAGCTTGTATTATGACCAATTACCACATCATTGCCGATAAATGCCACCAGTTGTGGCATAATCACATCAATGGGTGGCGCATGACGTACCTCAACTTCTCGTATGCCGTTTTGCAACACTACCTGTGCTGTAAAGGCCACTCTAGGATCAACCAATGTTACAAACTTTTCCAACACCTCGCCATTTTTATAACGGATAGCGGCAACCTCGACCAAGTGATCTATTTGAGGATCAAGCCCAGTCGCAATCAAGTCAACGACAACATATTGATGGAGCTCACCACGAGACCTTTCTGAGGACAGCATCAACAATTTATTTTCTATGCCTTCAATTCTCATTTTAGGCACTTTTTTTCGTCTGGTAATCCATAAGATGGCTAGGACGCATATTACGACTAAACCTATTAATGAGGGCATAATACTCTCCTTTTGGTTAAAATATACTGGCAAACTTTTGCATGAGTACAGTGATTTTAGCACAATGACCGTTAACCCATTGTTCCTTTTCTTCATGCTGAATCATTGAAATCACCACAATATCCACATTCTTTTTTAAATTCACAAAACAAAACAGTAGCCAATGTTTGTCTATATTGTACATTTTTACAATATCATAACATTATCATAACTGTATTGCGTTGTCAATATTTTATCATGGAAAAGTCTGTTTATTGAACTTTTTACAAAATGTATTTTTATTTTTAAACGTGAAATTTTATTAGAAAAACCCCAAAAGCTTACTGCGCTTTTGGGGAGAATGATGCAACGGATTGTTGCAATCGCATTTGTAGCGGTGTTCGTACCGTCGGACGATTTGTAGGTTGCGGTAAAAGTGTGCTACTATTTTGCTTATAACGTTGCCACTTCACAAAAATTTGTTTTACAAGGTTTCTTTCCTCTGCGTTCAAAGACATTGCACGTGCCTTTTCAAGTCGTATGATTACACTTTTTTCTTTTTCAGATAACGTCTTTTTAAAGTCACTAAACTTTTGATCTGACATGACTTTTTTAATGCCTGCTTGCACTTGTGGTAAGTCTAGTTTCATGCCATCCACCTCAATGATAGGCGTTTGTGTAGGCGGAACCTGCGATACCACTTCTGGTGGTGTTGCTTGCGCATTTTGTGTGTTCGATTTTTCTTCTCGTCTTATTTCGAGTGGTGTGCGCACTTTTTTACTGTTGTTGGCTTTTGGTGCATTTTCTGTAGTCTTTTCAGAAGTTTCATTTTCTAATATCTTCGACAGTGCTGGTTGGTTATCGGGTATGGTTGCCGTTTGATTTGGCTCTAGCGCCACTTTAAGCGATTGCCAATCTGCTTTTCGAAGCTTACCAGACTTTAAAATGTCCCTGACGGTCATCCCCTTCATGTCCTCTTGCTTGAGTTCTGGGCGCATTGCAGCGACTTCCTGGATAAGCTTCAATTTCCCTGCGGACATATTTTGTTCTTTTCCCTGACTTACGTTGCTCTTATTTAAACGGTTCATGAGCACCACAGGTGCGGCATTATAAATGTCCGTACTGTCTAACACGGTTTGCGCTTTTTGCTCTAGCTTTGTTTCATTGCCTGTAAAGCTTAGCAAAATTACGCCCTCTTGATTTTCATTAAAATAGCCCTCTTGCACAGCCTCACCGATAATGGCATGCAGTCCCTGCTCTAAAGATGCATTTTTCTTTACATTGGCATTTTTAATAAGATTATTGCCATCCTCATTTTTACCATGAATGCCAATGACCTGATCATAATAATTGAGCACAAGCTCAACACTTGGATTAATATCTACATACACCGACTGCATTGGATAAAAATAACTCCCGATCCCAGCCATTAGAAAAAACACTGCAGCTGCTCCAATCGTGGTAAACCATTGTCTGTGTGAGCTTTGCGCTTGAATGATATGCGCTTGTCCGATTTCAAGCACTTGGCTGGTTTGAAATTTGATAAATTCGCCACTTTCATTGATGCCCACATAGGTTTTGCCTTCACGCCCTGCTATCATCACCTTCATATCGCTCACACCTCCTTGATAAATTGTTTTATAAATTGATAATCGCCACTATATATAATAAACAAAGCGACTAAGTATTTGCGTAAACGTTCTAGTTTTTTGCGTGGTATTTTAAATTGCTTTTCGAGTTCCACGAGTGGAAGCGTCTTTTTCCTTTGTATGTCATGCACCAAAAGCTCGTGATGCACGATGTAATCAATCATCCGAAAGCACTCTGTGCGTAGCTTATCTTGCTTGGGCGAATGTTCTGGCAGTTCTATGATGGATATATTATATTGTAAAAGCGACTTGGAAAATTCAAGAAGCTCTAATTTTCGAAATTCACTGAGCTGCTGTTCGTTATAGACCTTTTGCGATTGATCTTGTGTCAAATCAACCATTTCATCGACATCATCTACACTTGTTATAATAGACGATATATTTTGCTGATGCTTTTTTTCTCTGCGTGAAAAATCAACTAAACGACTGCGAATTATAAGCCCTGCATACGCTAAAAACTCACCCTTATCTGGTTCGTACGACTTGATTGCATCATGAAAGGCAATCATCGCAATGGAGCATTCATCGTCATTTTCCCAATTAACGTATTTACCCGTATAGCGCTTGACACACTTGGTGATAAATGGCTTGTATGCTTGGATAAAAGCTTCTAATTCATTGCTATCTTGTCTAATGTGTAGTATTTCATCATTAACAGCCTGCATCCCCATCATGCCTCCATTTTGTTCACTTTCATCAATTATACCATAAAAGCAATCAAAATTCACCACGTATTTCTAACAATTTTAGATTAACGGCTACCAAATAACTATAAATTTGGCAGCCGTAAACATTATATCTTTTTCATTGTTGCTTTATTTGTGATCTCTTTTATCCTTTAGGTCTTTCATTTTTTCTTTAAATTTATCTGCTTTGTCCTTACCATCATCTTTTTTTCCATCTTTATCATTCACTTTTTCTACGCCATTTTTTGCCTTTTCAACAACTTTTTCCATTTCTTTTTTAGTCGCATCAATGATGGTCATTTTAACAGCTAATTTTGCTTGCAAGGTCTTTATTTCAAGTGCAAGCGGTGCAATAGTAGCTTTTGCTTTATCCATTACAGCTTTTGCTTGTGCCGAATCAACAGGAAATGCTTTTGCTTCTGTCATCGCATTCAAACGAATGGTCAATAAAGCGGCTTCTTTGTCACGCAATTGGGTGCGAATCGCTAACATTTCAGGCTTATTTTCGTCCTTAAGTGCTGCTAATTCATCTTGAAAAGCTTTGATTTTAATTTTTGCATCTTGCATAATCGCTTTTCTCTTTGCATTCATTTCTAGCGCTTGTTTCGCACGTTGTGCTTTTGCTTTTTCTTTCATTTTCGCCATTTTTTCTGCTTTGGTCAAAACTGGTTTTGCTGTAGCTACTGGTACTGCTGTAACTTCAGGCGCTGCTGTCACTGCTGGCACTTCTGTTACTACTGGTGCCTCTGTTACTACTGGTGCCTCTGTTACTACTGGTGCTTCTGTTACTACTGGTGCTTCTGTTACTACTGGTGCTTCTGTCACAGCTGGTGCTTCTGTTACCACTGGTACTTCTGTCACTGCTGGCACTTCTTCTGCAAATGCAACAGGAACAAATAAGAACATGGTAACAACGGTTGAAATAAGTAGTTTTTTCATTTTGGAACGCCTCCTTTTATTTTTGTTATATAATACGCAATAGCCTCTGTTAAAAATGGGGGTGGTCTAATAAAAATATTTATTTTTCTTATTATACACTTTTTACGCATGAATTTTGTTGAACAATTTGGAATATTGTGCTAAAATTAATTTAGCTTTGCCATATATACTAATCTCGATTAAAATCATATCCATCTATCGGTCAGTGTTTCAAAACGCTGGCTCGCGTTTTGCTTCCCTCTGCTGGCTATGTTTTAATCTGAGATTAGTATTAGATGGTTATCGGACAAGCTATTTTATACTATTCAATTGAAGGAGCGGTTTAAATGCAAGCAACTCGAAATAAAATCGTACAACACATTCAAGAAAGCTTATGCACCTTGGATGAGAAAAAAGTCATGGTGGGCATTGACGCATTTGTAGATAAGATTATGCGTGCTGTATCAAGTAAATCAGAGCAAAACGATTATACCTTTTTTAATGACATCGCACAATTTGGTGATTATGTGACCTCTAAAAGTGGTAAGAGCTGTGGCATCGAGGTGTGCGAACGATTCACCAAATACGGTGGCAATGGTCCCATCATGGCGGAATCGATTGCATGCTTGGGCATTAACACCGATTGCATCGGCGCCGTTGGTTATCCAGATATGGAAAACATATTCAAAGGCTTATCCCCCAAATGCACCTTTCATTCCATTGGTAACCCTGGCTATACCACCGCATTGGAATTTGAAGATGGTAAGGTAATGCTCAATTATAGAGAGCCACTCAACAAAATAGATTGGCAGGAAATCAAGCGCCTTTTGGGACTGGATGCAATCAAACAGTTTTTTGAACAAAGTCATTTAATTGCGCTGGTCAATTGGAGCGGCATGATCCATTACAACGAAATTTTTCAAGGAATCCTTGATGAAGTTTTATTGAATAAACCTGTGAACAAAAATCAAGTATTGTTTTTTGATATGGCGGATTTTTCAGTACGAACGGATATATTGGAAGCAATTGAACTAGTCAATGCTTTTAGCGCCTATTATAAGGTTATTTTCGGGCTGAATGAAAATGAAGCTATTGCTTTGTACAAGCAGTTTAATCCCGACGCAGCATTGCCTGACTTAAAGACAATCGGGCAAAATATTTTTGATACCATGCACGTCGATTGCTTTGTTATTCATACCCTGACCAATGCCATTGCTTGGGAAAAAGGAACGATTAGCGAAACGGAAAGCCTTTATGTTGCACAGCCTAAGCTGTCCACTGGTGGCGGT
>JACMMQ010000251.1 GCA_014378955.1 Clostridia bacterium | reverse complement strand
TATATCAAGCCGTTTATCTTACGCCGCATGAAAACAGACGTATTGACAGAATTACCAGAAAAAATCGAAACACGCTTAGTGGCGGAAATGTCCGAAGCACAGCAAAAAATATACATGGCATATTTGATGCAGGCAAAAGAAGAAATGCGCAAGGAACTAGCGGACAAGGGCTTTGAAAAGAGCCAATTTAAAATATTATCCATTCTCACACGCTTAAGACAAATTTGTTGCCACCCTGCTTTAATCATGGAAAATTACAGCGGTGAAAGCGGTAAAATGACATTGCTCGAAGAGGTGTTCAAGGATGCCATTGAGGGTGGACATCGCATTTTGTTGTTTTCACAATTCACAAGCATGTTGGGAATCATCCGTCAATATTTAGACAAGCAACACATTGAATATTACTATTTAGACGGACAAACGCCAACACGTGACCGTAGCGATTTTGTGCGTGCCTTTAATGGCGGAAGCCGTACGGTGTTTTTGATTTCGCTCAAAGCAGGGGGCGTGGGTTTAAACTTAGTGGGTGCGGATACGGTTATTCATTACGACCCGTGGTGGAACCCAGCGGTTGAGGACCAAGCGACTGACCGTGCGTATCGCATCGGACAGCAAAATGTGGTGCAGGTTATTAAGCTGATTGCGAAGGGTACGATTGAGGAAAAGATAGAGGTGCTTAAGCAGAAGAAAAAAGCATTGGTTGAAGCGGTGATACAGCCGGGTGAAACGTTTGTGAACAAGCTCACCAAGGATGAAATACTACAGCTGTTCGATTGATAACCAATCAAAGTTTTACTCAATTTTTTCCAAAAAATTGCCAGGTTCAAAGGGTGGAACCCTTTGTTGTCGTCCGCAGACGGCGAAATCCAAACACTCAAGAGTATTTTTCTTTGTTACTTTCTTTTTGCGATAGAAAAAGAAAGTAAGGTTTTATTGTTCTCACATGGAACAAATCGCAAGTACAATCGTCTAAAGGATAACACTAAAAATATTTGGAGGAATTAAAATGAAAAGAATGTTATCAGGTTTAATCGTTCTCTGTTTTATGCTCACACTTGCCCCGATGACACTTGCACAAGATGATTTAGGGCGATTGGACGGAGCGGTCACGCTATACATAGGCAGTCCAATGAGCATGATCGGCACACAGCAAAAGCAAATTGATAAAAACAATGCAAGTGTAAGTCCAATTCTTTTAAACAACCGCACGCTAGTACCCGTTCGATACATCGCAGAAGCATTGGGCGCAACGGTTACGTGGAACGCCACACAAAAAGCGGTGGACATTCAAACATCCACAAGCCAAGTGCATATGGTGGTTGGTAGTGCGGTGATGCAAGCAAATGGCAAGGACATCACGCTAGACGTGAGCGTTATCATTCAAAACGACCGTACACTTGTACCGCTCAGAGCGGTCAGTGAGGGGTTGGGCAAAAAGGTCTTTTACGACCGAGGCTTGATTATTGTAAGTGACCAAGAGGCGATTTTTGACGTAGCAAAAGACAAGCCATTGATTGACAGCGTGATTGCCAAGGTCAATGACCTACCAACCATTGGCACATCTGAAAAATATAACGAGTTGACCAAAGCCTTTGGCGGTGGCGGCGGTGCGAGGCTTTATACAACGAGAGATAGC
>JACMMQ010000250.1 GCA_014378955.1 Clostridia bacterium | reverse complement strand
TCCTTTATGGTAGCAGGACGTGTAACGATTGACACCCTGTCCTATCAAGAGGGTGCAGATGCAGTGCAATGGGCATCGGAGGACGGCACAGCATATGAATTGGGCAGCTCTGAACGCACTGAACGTGGCACAACCATTACGCTTTATTTGGACGACGATAACACAGAGTTTTTGCAAGCATCCCGTGTGCGTGAGGTGCTTAATAAATATTGTTCGTTCTTGCCAGTGGAAATTTATTTGGTGGACTTGGACAAGCCTGAGGAAGAGCCAAAGGAAGGGGAGGTCATCGAAGCCCCTAAGCCAATCAATGATACCCAACCGCTTTGGACGAAAAACCCGAATGAATGCACTGACGAAGAATACAAGGAATTTTACCGCAAGGTATTTATGGATTTCAATGAGCCATTGTTTTGGATTCATTTGAATGTGGATTACCCATTTAACTTACAAGGGATTTTGTATTTCCCTAAATTGAAGCATGAATTTGAAGGTGCAGAGGGTCAAATCAAGCTTTACAATAACCAAGTATTTGTCGCTGATAATATAAAAGAAGTTATTCCAGAATTTTTGATGCTGTTAAAAGGTGTGATTGACTGTCCTGACCTGCCTTTAAATGTATCCAGAAGCTTTTTGCAAAATGACGGGTATGTCAAAAAGGTATCACAGCACATCACAAAGAAAATTTCGGACAAGCTCACTTCATTGTTTAATAGCGAGCGTGAAGCATTCAACGGTTATTGGGATGACATACACCCATTTATCAAATACGGTTGCTTACGTGATGAGAAATTCTTTGAAAAGGTCAAGGACATTTTATTGTTCAAAACCACCAAGGGCGAATATATCACGATGAAGGACTATGCAGAGCAGCATGATAATAAAATATTCTACACCTCAAATGACCGCCAGCAAGCACAGTACATTCGCATGTTTGAGGAGCAGGGCGTAACGCCTGTGGTGATGCAATCCCCGATCGATAATCATTTCCTCTCATTTTATGAAATGCACGTCACGGGCGTGAAATTCAATCGTATTGATGCTGATATTTCCGACCATTTAAAGGAAACAGAAGCACAAAAGGGCGAGCATGACGAAAAATTGAGCGAAACATTTAAAGAATTGCTCAACAATGCTAATCTGAAAATAGAAATTGAAACGCTCAAATCCACCGACACCTCGGCTGTGATTTTATTATCAGAGCAAAGCCGCAGAATGCAAGAAATGAGCATGATGTTTGGCGGTGGCGATATGCGTCACATGTTCCCAGAGGAGCAAACCTTGGTGCTCAATCGTACCCATCCATTGATGGAAAAGGTGCTCACACTTGGTGACGAGCATCAAGAATTGAAGGAAATGATTGTCAAGCAGGTGTACGATTTGGCGATGATGTCGCACAAGCCACTTGACCCAGAGGCAATGACTTCATTTATTGCAAGAAGCAATGAGATTTTAAAGAAATTGGCATAGCATTTAAAAACCTACCAAAAGGTGTAACTCTTTTGGTAGGTTTTATGTTTTTATATAGACATGAGTAAAACTTTAGTGTAAAAAACCCCAACTAAAGTTTTTGTCCCCTTTTTTCAAAAAGGTTTGCAGGCATAGCCTGCATGGGTGTGGATGACCACGCCACGTTCGTGGCTATGAATGCAAAAAACGCATTCATTTGGTCGAATAGATGAAATATTGCTACGCAATATATTGGGCAGCGCCCACTTCGTTCTGACTACTATTCAACGATAAACGGCTTAACTTCCTTCATGAACTCTTCACAGTCATTTGTTGAAATTTGTACCTTGATTGGTTTAGAAAGGTCTAAGCTAAAAATACCCATGATTGATTTTGCATCTACCACATAACGGCCAGAAGCCAAATCAACATCGAAATCAAAACGATTTACCAGGTTTACAAAGTTTTTCACATCATTGATGGAATGAAGCATAATATTAAAGTCTTTCATCAAAAATTCCTCCTCGAAATATTTGCCCAATAAGTGGTATTTATAGGCAATGTCAGCTTTTATCTTACTATTTTTTTGTAAATTCGTCAACGGGTTTTTGAAATTTACTTGAAAAAAAGGGGATTTATGGTTACAATAGATAAAGAAACATAAAAATAGAGGTGGGTTATGCTAAAAAGGTTTTATCCTAGTACAATTGTTGACCATATTGGTCAAATCGATGCAGCATATTTTCGTGAGCACGGCATCAAAGGGTTAATCATCGATATAGATAATACCTTGGTGGGTTGGGATATTTTAGAGCCTGATGAAATGGTCATGCAATGGATTGAGGTGTTGAAAGAAGCAGGTTTGGTCATTTGTTTACTTTCTAATAATTCCAAGGAACGTGTGACACTGTTTAATAAAAATCTCAAACTACACGCCATACACAAAGCAGGCAAGCCACGCAAACCAAATTTTTTAAAGGCACTCAAGCTTTTAAAAACAAAGCCTTGCGAAACAGCGGTCATAGGCGACCAGATTTTCACCGATATATGGGGCGGTAATCGCCATCGCTTACACACGATTTTGGTGTCACCTATCTCCAAAAAGGAATTTCGATTTATAGGGTTTAAGCGAAGACTTGAGCGTATCGTTTTACGTTCTTATCATAAAAATCAATTGAAAAAGGACTGAGCGTATGTCGATAGATGGAAAAACACGTATTCTAGCAGTGATTGGTGACCCAATCGAGCACACACTATCTCCGTTTATTCACAACACCCTGTGTGAACGCTATGGGCTGAATTTTGTGTACATTCCGTTGCATGTCAAGCCAGAGGCATTGCCACAAGCGATGGCAGGCATGCGTGCGATGCAGTTTGTGGGCGCAAATGTGACCATTCCGCACAAAAGTTCGATGCTTGCATGCATGGACGAGGTATCGGAGGAAGCGCAAGCAACAGGCGCGGTCAATACAGTGAAAATTACTGATGGCAAGCTGATTGGGCATTCAACCGATGGCATGGGCTTTATGCGTGCGCTTGCAAGAAAAGGCGTATCTGTTAAGGGTAAAAGCATACTATTATACGGTGCAGGTGGTGCATCACAAAGCTTGGCGGTACGATTGGCATCGGAAGGCGTGGCACGCATCGTGCTATTAAATAGAACACTTGAAAAAGCGCAGGCGATAAAAGCGGTGGTAGACCACATCCAGCCGAATTTGGTGCAGGTAGATAATATTGCACAAGTAGACAACTATTTATCCGAAACAGATGTTTTTATACATACCACGCCTATTGGCATGTACCCAAGCATGGATGCCTGTATCACGGTTGATTTAAAAAAATTGCCTCCGCATGCAGTGGTGTGTGACTTGATATACAATCCTTCAGAAACGAAGCTATTAGAACAAGCGAGACAACTAGGGTATAGTACCATGAACGGTTGGGGCATGCTCTATTATCAAGCGGTACAAGCGTTTGAAATATGGACAGGCATTACCGTGGATACATTTATTGAAAACCCTTATGAAACGAGGTCAATCGTATGATAAGATTTGGAGCGGCAGGGCTGGACGAACAGTTTTATGCAGATGGATTTAGTGCCTCGGTGGATTATCCAAAATGGCTTCGTGCGATGGGACTATCTGCCTATGAATTCCAAGGCGGAAGAGGCATTAAAATAGGCAAGGACAAGGCAATTTTACTGGGCAATGAAGCGAAAAATTATGACATTCAATTGAGCGTTCATGCACCCTATTACATCAATCTTGCCAATACCGATGCCGAAAAGCAGCAAAATTCCATCAATTACATTTTGCAATCGCTCCAAGCGGCGGCATACATGGGTGCAACTCGCGTGACTGTGCATCCTGGCGCTGTGACCAAAACATCACGCCAAGAGGCGTTGCAGGTGGCGAAGGTTACCCTTGCACATGCGCTTGAACAGGCGGACGAGGCAGGGCTTTGGGGCATTCACATTTGTCCTGAGGTGATGGGAAAAATCAACCAACTAGGGGATGTCGAGGAGGTTGCTTCACTTTGTTCATTGGATGAACGACTTATTCCTTGCATAGACTTTGGACATTATAATGCACGCACACATGGCGGTATACAAACCGTCAGCGATGTGGATAAAGTATTTGATTTGCTAGAGGATGCCTTGGGCGTGGAACGGGTCAGCCAATTTCACAGCCATTTTAGCCGCATCGAATTTACAGCAGGCGGCGAAAAAAAGCATTGGAATTATAGCGACATTCAATATGGGCCAGATTTCGACCCTGTTGCAGCATGCATCGCAAAGCGGCAATATACACCGACCATTATTTGTGAGTCGGCAGGAAAAATGGCGCAGGATGCGGTGATTTTACAAAAAATATACGAAACAGAACATCGGAAAATGTATGCATAGCCTTACAAATTTAATAACAGCAATCCGCTTTAGGCGGTTGCTTCAAATCCAACATCCAACCTCTAACTTCTTATAGTATATCGAAAATTGGATGCACGATTTCATAACAAAGTATCAAAATATATTGGGAGGTACAAGGCAAATGAGAATTTTGGTAATGCATGGGCCGAACTTAAACCTTTTAGGCAAACGAGAAACAAGCATCTATGGGCAATTAGATTTTGAAGCGGTCAATGGCATGATAGAAAAAAAGGCACTATCGTTAGGCGTGACGGCTGAAATTTTTCAGTCAAACCATGAAGGGGCAATCATTGATAAGCTGCACGAGGCGATGGGAAAATATGATGCGGTGGTGCTCAACGCAGGTGCATACACCCATACGAGCTACGCCATTATGGATGCAATCAAGGCGATTGGCTTGCCAGTGGTTGAGGTACACATGTCAAACATTCATGCACGAGAGGCATTTCGCCATACCTCCGTTATTGCGCCTGCCTGTGTTGGGCAAATTGCAGGCTTTGGTGCGATGAGCTATACGCTTGCACTTACGGCGGTGGTGAATTGGGTGAAAGATAAAAGATGAGTGAACGTATAGATGAAATTCGAAAAATGATGTCCGAAAAAAAGTGGGATGGCGTGTTTGTGACTTCTGACATCAACCGCTATTACATGAGCAGCTTTC
>JACMMQ010000003.1 GCA_014378955.1 Clostridia bacterium | reverse complement strand
TGTGGGGGTGCAAGGTGGGTGCAAAATTAAATTGTATCAGCGACTAACTCACTACGCAAACTATGCTAAGTCGTTAATACATTATTGTATTTGCGGCTTTTTTAAAGTTATAATTCGCCTGATAGAAAAACACTATTTTTCAAGTTGTTCGCAAATTATCGTATATAATGTAATTTTAGCAATATATATACAATAGATATAATGTCTGATATAATGAAAGTATCATAAACGGGGAGGGAAAGCAATTGGATATTGTTTGGGTTGTAACGTACATCGTATTGGCAATTTTCGTGTTTTACATAACCATTTTCAAGATTTTAGGTTTGCGCATCATCAATTCGGATGAAGTGGGTGTTATCGAAAAGTGGTGGAGTTTTAAAGGGTCTTTGAAAAACGCTATTATCGCACTAAATGGCGAGGCTGGGTATTCGCCAGATTTGCTCCGTGGGGGCATACATTTTAAAACCGTTATCATGTATAAGATTCATAAATACCCGTTGATTACCATACCGCAAGGTCAAATCGCGTATGTTTTTGCACGTGATGGCAAGCCACTTGAACCTATTCAAACACTAGGTAAGGTAGTGCCAGAAGCGATAAATTTCCAAGATGTCCGTGGATTTTTGCAAAACGGCGGTCAAAGAGGCCCGCAACGTGGTATTTTGAGAGAAGGTACTTATGCGATTAACCTCGCACAATTTATTGTCATAACGCCTACGAGCATTAAAAGCATCTCGAGCAACAGGGAAGAAATTGCAATTATAAGTCATATGAAAGAAACCCTTGAGTTGCGCAATGCCTTTAGTCCGATTGTCATCATGGGTAACTCGGGTGAACAGGGTGACATGATGGGTATTGTAACCATACATGATGGGAACTCTTTGCCACAAGGTGAAATCATTGCACCTGGGGTTGGCGATGGACATTCGAGCTACCAAGATCCTGAAAAGTTCTTGGCGCTTGGCGGCTATCGTGGGAAACAAATGCAAGTGCTCACCGATGGTACATATTACATCAATCGCTTGTTTGCTACCGTAGAATTTCGACCTAAAACAGTAGTGCCAATTGGCTTTGTAGGGGTGGTTGTGTCCTTTTTTGGCAGTGAGGGTATCGATACCACGGGCGAGGATTACAAGCACGGCGAGCTTGTTGGAGAAGGTTGCAAGGGCGTCTTAGCGAAGCCTTTAATGTCGGGCAAATATGCCTTTAATACAGACGCTGGTAAGGTGGTGCTTGTGCCAACGACCAATATTATCCTCAAATGGAACAAGAGCGAATCGGGCGCACATAAATATGATGAAAATCTGACAGAGGTTGACATCATCACAAAGGATGCGTTTGAACCTGCGTTGCCATTATCGGTGGTTATGCATATCGATTACAAGCAAGCACCATGGGTCATTCAACGCTTTGGCGATATAGGCTTGTTGGTGAATCAATCACTTGATCCATTGGTAAGTGCATATTTTAAAGATGTGGCACAAACAAAGACGTTGATACAACTCATTCAAGAACGTAGTGAAATACGTGAGCGTGCAGTAGGCGAAATGAAGGAAAAGTTTGCGAAGTATAACCTTGAGCTAGAAGAGGTGCTCATTGGCACACCAAGGTCTGAGGGTGGCGATGTTCAAATCGAAAATATTCTCACACAGCTTCGTGACCGCCAAATCGCCGAAGAAAAAAAGGTCACCTACCAAAAGCAACAGTCCGCAGCAGAAAGCGAAAAGTCCCTGCGTGAAGCACAAGCAATTGCTGAACAGCAGACCTTCCTCACCAAGTCTAAAATACAAATTGAGGTGGAGTCCAATAACGGTTCCGCACTCGCTCGTAAAGCGGAGCAAGAGGCAGGGCAAATCATAGCACTCGCACAAGCACACGCAAAAAGAGTGACCATGGAAGGCGAAGCGCTAGGTTCAAAGGAATCGTCCGTCGGTTTAGCACGTGCAAAGGCAATCGATGCACAGGTTAAAGCTTACGGTGGCGCAGAATACAGATTAATTCAAGACATTGTTGAAAAGCTGTCCGAAGCCATTAAAACAACCACAGTGGATATCGTACCAAAAACCGTTGTCAATATGGGTGGTGGCAGTGATGCAAATGCAAACAGCAGTGCCACGATCATGGACACCTTGTTAAAATTTATTACCATCGATAAGTTAGGGGTAAACCTACAAAATGAGGCGCCTAAACCACCACAAAGTGAAGAGCCAACGCTTTTAATCACTGCGCCAATCCCTTCAATAAATGCGCATACGGAAATCAAAAAACCTGAAACAACGCCCAGGGCGTAAAAAGTAAGACCGTTCGCTATATTGATTGTGGCGAACGGTCTTTTTGCGTTTAGGTTTATTGAAAGAAATGTCGAAATGTAAAATAATAATTGAGGTAACTGTTCAGTCGTCCATTAGATTTGCTTCCTAAATGCGTAAGATCTTTTTGAAAAGACTGTTGATAAAGTCCTCATTGTATGTTGGAATGCTATCATTTTTTTAATCCCATATCCACAATAAAAAAAGTACATCAAAC
>JACMMQ010000027.1 GCA_014378955.1 Clostridia bacterium | reverse complement strand
TGGACAAAGGCGAAAACAAGGGTCAAGGCTTCTGTCGCAGTATTGGCAGAGGAGCTTATCAAGCTGTACGCCAAAAGGCAAGCGTCAGAAGGGTTTGCATTTGCACAGGACACGCCGTGGCAAAGAGAATTTGAGGACACCTTTATATATGAAGAAACAGACGACCAACTCCGAAGCATTGAGGAGGTCAAGGCGGACATGGAAATCACACGTCCGATGGATCGCCTGTTGTGTGGGGATGTTGGGTACGGCAAAACCGAGGTTGCCATTCGTGCCGCATTCAAGGCGGTGATGGATGGCAAGCAGGTGGCGTATTTGGTGCCTACCACCATTTTGGCGCAGCAAATTTATAACAGCTTTGTACAGCGTATGCAAAATTTCGCCGTCAAGGTGGATTTACTAAACCGTTTTCGATCACCCCTCCAGCAAAAAAGCACCATCAAGGCAGTTGGAAGCGGGAAGGTAGACATTTTAATCGGCACGCATCGGTTGCTGTCTAAGGACATAAGGTTTAAGGACTTAGGGCTTTTGGTCATTGACGAGGAGCAGCGCTTTGGTGTCACACATAAAGAAAAGATTAAAGATATCAAGCACAACGTGGACATTTTGACACTCACCGCTACCCCCATTCCGCGCACCTTGCACATGTCTATGGTGGGCATTCGGGACATGAGCGTGCTAGAGGAACCCCCACACAATCGCCACCCTGTTGAAACGTACGTGCTGGAATACAGAAAAGATGTCATTCGTGATGCAATTGTGAAGGAGCTTGCACGGGATGGGCAGGTGTATTATTTGTACAACCGTGTGCAGGGCATTGAAAATGTTGCACGAGAAATAGAGCAAATGGTGCCTGAGGCGGTCGTGGGCGTAGCGCACGGGCAAATGGGTGAGGATGCGCTTGAGGAAGTGATGATGAAGGCATCCGCTGGTGAAATTGACGTGCTGGTGTGTACAACGATTATTGAAAGTGGCTTAGATATTCCGAATATTAACACCATGATTGTGGAGGATGCCGACCGTTTGGGCTTATCTCAGCTTTACCAATTGCGAGGACGAGTGGGGCGCTCTGCAAGGCGTGCGTATGCGTACATTACCTACCGCAAAAACAAGGTGCTACAAGAGGTTGCACAAAAACGGTTGCAAGCAATCAAGGACTTTACGGAATTTGGTTCGGGCTTTAAAATTGCGATGCGTGACCTTGAAATTCGTGGTGCAGGTAACCTGCTAGGGCCTGAACAGCATGGGCATATGGAGTCGGTCGGGTATGACATGTACTGTAAGCTTCTTTTAGAAACGGTTCAGACCTTGAAAGGTGAAAAGGTAGAAGAGCCATTTGAAACCACGATTGATTTGGGCGTGAATGCCTTCTTGCCTAAAAATTATGTACCGCATCAAGGGCAACGTATTGAAATGTACAAAAAGATTGGTGAAATCACAGACGAGCAGGACGTCATCGAGGTGCAGGGAGAGCTTATAGACCGCTTTGGCGATTTGCCAGTGGTCGTAAACAGCCTACTTGAGGTAGCGTATGTCAAAAGCATTGCGCACCAATTGGGCATTTCCGCCATGCAAAAACGTGAGGGGCACATTACCTTTTATTTTCACGATAAAAATACCCTGCCCATGCAAGCCATTTTCGAGCTGGTGCATCAAAACAAGTGGCGGATTTTGTTCAACGCTGGGGATAAACCACATATATCATGGAAATTCTCCAAACAGCACGATGAAAACATCCTCTATAATATTAAGATTTTGTTACAGACGCTGAAAGAATTGCGGTTTGTTTAAAATTCCGTTATAATGAGAATGTACGAAATTTAAGATAGACGAGGAGTGTTATAGATGAAAAAAAATATGATTATTTGTCTGTGTTTTGCAATGTTTATATCATTATTTGCAGGATGTACACCAAAGACAGACGTTGTAGCCACTGTGAATAATGAGAAGGTTACCACGCAGGAATTTAGCAGATACTTAAAGCAAACTAAATCACAGATGGAAAAGGAACTTAACAAGAACAACGACAAGAACTTTTGGGAGACTACAGGCCCAGATGGTAAGAAAATGATTGACAGGGCTAAGGATAAAGCATTAGAAGAGGTAGTGAAGGAAAAGGTTCAAATTGCAAAAGCAAAGGAAAAGAAGGTAGAGCTCACAGCTGAGGACGAGAAAAAGGTTGGCGAGCAAAAGGCAAACATCTTAAACCAAACAGGCAGTCGTGAAAAGTATCAAGAGGAGCTTGAAAAAGCAGGCTTCACAGATGCAAGCTTGACAGAAATGCTTAGAAACAGCTTGATTGGTGATAAATTATTTACAAACCAAGTGACGGAAACCAATAATTTTGGCATCACCGATACCGATGTGAAAGCGTATTATGAAGCAAACAAAGCAAAATATGATGCTAGTGCGCAAAAGGTAACCGCTAAGCATATTTTGATTGCGACAATTGATGATAACAAACAGCCATTGCCTGAAGCGCAAGTGGCTGCAGCAAAGCAAAAGGCTGAAGACATTTTGAAACAAATTAAAGCAGGCGAAGATTTTGATAAGCTTATGAAAGAAAATTCCCAAGACCCAGGACTGCAAGAAAAACCGGATGGGTATGAATTTGGTCCAGGCGAAATGCTACCGGAATTTGAAAAAGCTGCATTTGCCCTCAAAAATGGCGAGGTCAGCGACCTTGTCAAAACATCGTTTGGCTATCACATCATTAAAACCATCGCAAGAACAGGTGCTGGCACATTCGAGCAAAGTGCCGACAAAGCCAAGCAAGATTTGACACAAGAAAAATATACAAAAGTCATTGAGCAATGGAAAGTAGAAGCTGGCAACGTAGATGTAAACAAGGACGTTATGGCGAATATCAAAGAATAGTTGATTGAAATTAAAACTCGTACCCAATTGTAGTATTTTGGGTACGAGTTTTTTGTATTCACGCAAAATAATAGTTGCTTTTTCGCACCGTTTTATATAAAATAAAGAGTATACCTAAAATGTACAAATTTTGGAAACAAATACATGTACTGTTTTATTCAACATTTCGACAAAATGTGCTATAATAGGATAAAGCGTTCGTACACATCGTGAAATATACAATGTAGTGGAGGGAAAATCAAACTATGCATATATTGAAAAACAAAAAATATTTAGCAATTTCCTTTGCACTATTGGTGTGCATCGTCATTGCTATATCGGCTTTGGGGATTTATGCTTTGGTAACCAGTTATTATAGATATACAGACACACATTATAGATTGGAAGAAAAGGCTATTATATTAGAAGCTAATGCAAATCTTATCGCAGTACATAGGGCAATGAAGGACGTGGCACTGTCACGATCTGAATATCAATTGAATAATGCGCTAGAGGACGTAAAGAGAAACAGTGACCAATATTTAGCAAACATGCAATACATACAAATAAATTACCCTGGGGATGCGAAAGTGGTACAGGTTATTTTAGACGCCTACATATATTGGGGGGACATCCGTGCTTCGGTCATTCAATATGCACGAGATGGCGTTAGTGACAAAGCGGCAGAGGTCACACGGACGATTGGCGCACAACAGGTAAAAAACATACAGGATAACCAACAGTATTTAATTGACCTGATTAGCAAAAAAATAGATGCATATTATGAAAAGATGAAGAAAGAAATTAGAAGCAGCATCTTTTTATTGTTATGCTTTAGTATTGTTGCCATTGCCTTGATTGTTTTCCGTGCTATCTTAACCACGCAAAGAATATCGAGATTTGAGCGCACTTTATTTGACGAAAAGCAAAACCTACATGTTACCTTGCATGCCATAGGGGATGGCGTTATTGTAACGGACACAAGCCAAACCGTGCAAATGATGAATGTGATTGCAGAGGATATGACTGGTTGGAAGCAAGCGGACGCCATCGGCAAACCATTTTTAGAGGTTTTTCAAGTATCGCATGAAAATCCCAGCATTGCCATTAAAAATCCAGTGCAAGAGGCACTTGAAACAGATAGCATATGTGAGTTGAGCAACCATGCGATTTTAGCGTCCAAGGATGGTACAAAACGACATGTTGCAGACAGTGCCGCACCGATTAGAGACCAAGAGGGTGTCACCTATGGCGTGGTCATGGTTTTTAGAGATGTCACAGAAAAGAAGCATCACTTGGATGAAATTAGGCATTTGAGCTTTCATGATGCGTTGACGGGACTTTACAACCGTGCGTATTTCGAGCTACAAATGCAGCGGCTTGAAGCGGATACTTCCTATTTGCCGATTTCGATGATTATTGGCGATGTCAATGGCTTAAAGCTATTAAATGACGTATACGGTCACGCCGCAGGGGACGAGCTATTGAAGCGAATGGCGGTTATTTTATGCAACTGTTGCACCGAGGGTCATATTGTTACGAGATGGGGTGGCGATGAATTCGCTATCATATTGCAAAATACAACCAACCAACAAGCAATGGCAATATGCCAAAACATTCGTAAAAGCTGTGTCGCAGAGAATTTTGAGCCAATCGAAATGAGCATTGCGCTAGGCTGTGCAACGCAATACGATGAAACCACTTCATTGAGGGCAGTTTTGAAGGATGCGGAAGATCGTATGTATTCGCTCAAGCTGTTAGAGGGAAAAACCATGCGTGGCAAGCTGCTCAATTCCTTGCAGAAGTCGTTATCAGAACGAAGCTGTGAAACCGCAGAGCATGCAGAGCGAATGATGAAGCTGGTGTACAAGCTTGAGAAAAAGCTGGCATTAACGCCACATGAAATGGAAGAAATGCAGTTATTGACAGTGCTACACGATATCGGAAAGATTGGCATACCAGACAGTATTTTAAATAAGCCAAGCGCACTCAACAAGGAAGAATGGTACGAAATGAAGAAGCATCCCGAAATAGGCTATCGCATTGCACGTGCGACCTATGAGCTGTCCTATGTGGCAGAGCTTATTCTCACGCATCACGAACGGTGGGATGGCAAGGGTTATCCGCAGGGGTTAAAAGGGGAAGCAATCCCTAGAATGTCACGGCTGTTAGCCATCATTGATTGTTTTGATGCCATTACCAACAACAGACCTTTCAAAAAAGCAGCGTCCTATCAAGAAGCGCTAGAAGAAGTGAAAAAATGCGCAGGCACACAATTCGACCCAAATTTAGCACAAGCGTTTATAGACGCATTGGAACAGGATGTATAGCTTGAAATAATTTGTTGTACATATTGTTCTGCCGTCAATATGGTAGAAATTTGCTAGCAATATATTGTAAAAAACGATTGCCGAATGCTTAGAAAAATTGTACAATAGACATATATACATACAATGTCATGCCGAGGGTGGGCGAGGATTATCTAAACCCTACGGTAGCACAAACACTCTGTATGCAACACATTTCAAAAACAAGGAGGTTATTTTAATGAACAAAAGAAAAACATGCAAATGGGCGGTGCTTTTCGCAACCCTGCTCATCGCATTGTCCGTCACAGGCTTTGCGGCAGAACCAAGCATAGGAATTTTATTTGATTTGAAACCCCTAAAAATGGATGTTCAACCCATTATACAACAAAAAAACATTTTGGTGCCATTTCGTGCAATTGGCGAAGCAATGGGTGCAACAATCAATTGGGATGCAGAAACAAAAACAGTGTTTTTTATTAAACAGGACAAAATTATTGCACTACAAATTGGCAATGTAAAAGCCATAGTTAATCAGCAAGAGGTAGTATTGGATGTTGCACCAATTATTGTAAAGGATAGGA
>JACMMQ010000249.1 GCA_014378955.1 Clostridia bacterium | reverse complement strand
TTATCTCTTTCATTTTCAATCTCCTACTAATAAATTAATGATATATTATTATGAAAACAGTTTCAATCCCAATTATAGCATAAAATTCTTTTCTTGTCGACAATAAATACAATTAAATCGAATAATTCATCATATTAACAGGATGAATTATCATAAATCCATCGCAATTAGTTCCCCATATTTTCACACGATACAAAAGGCATATTCAAAATTCGAATATGCCCCATTTTGTAACCATATCTATTTTATAATTAGCTATTTTCAATCCTCAAAACAAATCCTCTTACAAAGCAAATCCGTCCCAACAACAGTCCGTGCAAACACATCCCTCGCACCCTCAACAAACAACTCAGGTTCTTTCAGCGACGGGCTATAATGCGTCAACCACATTTCCTTTACGCCGCCGTCCTTTGCGAGCTGTGCCGCTTCGGTGAACAGCATGTGCTTTTTGTTGACTGCTTTGCTTGCGTCCGTCTGGTCGCCGTACATCCCTTCGCATATGAACAGGTCTGCGTCTTTGATAAAATCAACCATGCTGTCGGTCGGTCTGGAATCGGTGCAGTAGCATAATTTGATGCCCTTGCGTGGCGCACCTAGCACCATATCTGGCGTAATCACACTGTCGTCTACTGTAATGCTTTCACCGTTTTGGAGCACGCCCCATAAATTCACGGGAATGTTGTGTTTTTTTGCCCGCATGGCGTCAAATTTTCCCTGTCTTTTGATTTCAATGCTGTACGCTAGCCCAGGTAGCGTGTGGTCGATCGGGTTACTCTTGATGCAAATGTCGTTAAAAGCCACTTCCACAAAATAATTCGTGGGTAGAATGATTAATTTAATCGCATAAGGAAGTGTCGGGGCGATCACCGTTAAGCCTTCAAATGTCTCCGCTAGCCCCACAGGCCCAATCAACGTCAACGGCACCACTCGCCCTGCATTGCCTATGGTCAACAGCAATCCAGGCAATCCTGCCACATGGTCTGCGTGGTAATGCGTGAAAAGAATAGCGTCCAAGTGCTTAAACCCCCATTTGGTCATCGCCAATGGGATTTGCGTGCCTTCGCCACAGTCGATGAGCAACATTTTTCCTTTGAATTTTACCAGCAAGGAAGTCAGCCATCTGTTTGGGAGCGGTATCACACCACCCGAGCCAAGTAGGCATATATCAATCATAGCGACCTCCTTTCGTTTACATGCATGTGCCTCTTTATCCGAAATCTCTAGTTTATTGTATGCTTTGTGCGATTTTTTTATATCCTCTTCATGTGGCATAGCGACAACAACCCATTTTTTCGTACCCACCAACGTTTTTACCACCTCGTACGATATTAGTGCCTGCTGTTAGTATTTCCCAAATCAGTTGATTTAAAACCCATGTCGTTCACTTATGCGAATGTTAGATTAGCCTTAACGATCGAATAGTAGCACAAACCACCTGTAGGGGTCGGATTTATCCGCCCGAAGCCTTTTGCATGTGCAATAATTGCATGCGCCAACCACATGACACATATAATGTACCACTGGAGGTGATTGCATTGAAAATGGAGTAATTCACCTTACCAAAGAGGATGAACAGTGCTTTGAATACCATTTGAAAATCGGCATTCTCAAGCAATTGCATCAAAATGGCATGCTGACAAATGCACAGCTTTACGCCTTGATGGATATGCAAAAGCCGCCGCATGTTACAGTTCGAAAGGACAATCCATATGCCTAACAAGCTTAAAGTGGCGGCGTACTGCCGTGTATCCACGGACAAAAATGATCAGGCTCATTCGCTTGCGAGCCAAAAAAGCTATTTTACAAATTACATAACCAATCATGACCACTGGCAGCTTGTGCGTGTTTATGCCGATGAGGGCATTACAGGCACGTCCACTAAAAAGAGGGTGGCTTTTAATCAAATGATTACCGATGCACAGCAAGGCGAAATCAATTTAATCATCACGAAGGAAATTTCGAGATTTGCCCGTAACACATTAGACAGCATTTACTATACACGCACCTTAAAAAAGGCTGGCATCGGGGTTATTTTTATCAATGACAACCTTGACACATTAGGTGATGATTCGGAATTTCGACTGACCTTGATGGCATCCATGGCGCAGGAGGAAAGCCGAAAAACCTCAGAGCGTGTCAAATGGGGACAAAAAAGGCGGATGGAGCAAGGGGTAGTCTTTGGACGGGATTTGCTTGGCTATACGGTGAAGGATGGCAAGCTGATTTTGAGCCCCCAAGAGGCACCAATTGTCAAGCTCATTTTTCATAAATTCCTAACAGAGGGCAAGGGCACGCACATTATCGCCCGAGAATTGTATGAAGCAGGTATTTTTGCAAAGCGTGTGAGGCATTGGTCCAACACTGCCATTTTACGTGTGCTTAGAAATGAAAAATATGTGGGAGATTTACTACAAAAGAAAACCATTACCAAGGACTTTTTAGACCATAAAAAACAATACAACCGTGGCGAAGAGGAAATGGTTTACATAAAAGAACATCATGAAGCCATTATAGACAGAGCGATGTGGGACAGGACACAAGCAGAATTAGCGAGACGCTCCCCCTCTGACCAGCAAAAATCCAAGCATTCTAACCGCTACTGGTGCTCGGGTAAGCTGATTTGTGGTGAATGCGGGGGTCATTTTATTCACAAATCCAAAAAGCTAAAGGATGGCACCGCCCATAGCACATGGCGTTGCGCCAATAACGCAAAGCACGGCACGCTGGGTTGTAGCAATGGCTCAATCAATGATAAGGTTTTGGCGTCGTGCATGCATTATATTATCAAACACCTTCACCACAACCAAGAGCACCTTATTCAAGCACTCATGCATGATATTGCCAGTGTTCAAAATGTACCTATCAACACCACCCACTTGCAACGAAGCATTGAAGCACTTCATGAAAAAAAGAAAAAAGCCATCGACCTGTTGATTGAAGGACTGATTACAAACGACGAATTTTCGTTGATGAAACAGCAGTATGACGATGAAATATCTGCTTTTGAACAAAAAGTAGCACAAAGTGAAAATGCCAACAATCTACAAATCAAAGGCGTTACGCAATACATAAACCAAATCAAGCAAATCCTTCTATACGATGAAAACAGCCAAATCATCTACAAGGAGCTGGTGCGAGAAATCGTCATTTATAACGGTACTATTTTAAGCATACGCTTGAATGGTCTACCGTCCACCCTTCAAATAAGCTATGCCACAAGTGGTCGCAGGTCGTCCTTTCACGTGCAAATTATTGACATGTGCTTTGAGGATGCTTTGCTATAAATAGTTCACTGTCGTCAACTTAAGAGAAATTACATGCATATTTACCGTAGGGGCGGGCTTTATGTCCGCCCGAATTTAGTGCATTTTGGCAGACACAAGGCCTGCCCCTACGAAAAACGATGCTTAAGTTGACGACAGTGATAAATAGTTTAGCGCTTAGCAAGTACGGTACGCAATTATCCCAATATTCTCACATATAATAGAATAGAAGCTTTTTTTAGTTTCAGCCACGTTAACAAGAAAGGATGAATAAACAGATGGACGAATCGTTTGCGATCAATCAGCTCCCCCGAGTGCCCGAGAACTGTCCACCAGCTTTTTTAGGGCGTTATACCGTTCTCCCTGGTGATACCTTCTATCGTCTTACGCAAATTTTCCGTGTACGGTTTGAGGCACTTGCTGTAAATAACCCCCATATTCCTAACCCCAATATCTTATTCCCCGGAGATGTCCTTTGTGTGCCTGGATTAATCCGCTTTCCCACTTGCGCGCTCTTACAGCCTCGTGGACGTGTACCGTTCGGAACGGGCGGCGTGGTTTATGTGAATTTTGGCCCCAGAGGGGGTCAGGCAGTAAGCTTCATGGCAACCTTGCCACAACCGACATTGTTCGGCAACTTTGACATGTACCTGGGTGAGATTTTCATTCCTGGCATCGGTGGCTTTGGCAACCAGCTATTTGCGACACCCGAGGATCCACCCACTTGGTCAACCAGAATAGAACTTCCAACCGTTGCATCGGTTGCCCCAAACTCACGTGTGGTAATACGTCCGATGAATTCAATTAACGGTGCAATGGGGACTTCTATTTTAGAAGGGTTCATACTGGCTGGAAATTGCCAAACGCAATAGCCGTCATGCGCCTTACCGATACCGATACAGGGACTGAAGAGCTAGCGCATCTTGAAATCATTGCGACCATGGTGTTTAAGCTCACGAACGGTGCAACGGTGAAGGAATTAGAAGCGGCTGGCATGGGCGAGTTTTATGTCAACCACGGGCATGACTTGTTTTACACCAGTGCGGCAGGAAATCCATTTACCGTGGAATATATTGCAGCCAAAGGTGACGCAATCGCTAACCTGCATGAAAACATGGCGGCAGAGCAAAAAGCACGTGCAACATATGAGCATCTCATCGACATGACCGACGACCCTTGTGTCATAGACGTTTTGCGCTTCTTGCGTGAGCGTGAGGTCGTGCATTTCCAACGCTTCGGCGAAGCACTACGTGTCGTGCAGGAATTTGAGGATAGCAAGAAAATATTTTAATGCTTTCATAAAATTTGTTGGGTTATAATATTTACAAAAAAGAAAAACCCTCGTTCGTTTGTTAAGAACTAACAAGGGTTTTTTGTCGAAAATAACTATTTACCTTATACTAATTAAGATTAGTATTAATTACTAAAAAGCGCTTGTAGTCTATGTATAAAAACCGCTGTTTCTGCCCTGGTTGCAACGGCTTGTGGATTTATCCTGTCTGCATTGCCTTTGACCAAGCCCATTTCAATCAATACAGAAATACCCTCCCTTGCATATTCTGAAACGTCATTGCCGTCATGAAAATTGTCCAAAATGGCTTTGTTAGGCTGACTGCTCAGCTTATTTTTTAGCTTTAAAATGCGAAAGGCGAGCGTGAACATATCCTGTCTGGAAATTGCTTTTTTCGGTTCAAATTGTTTTAGGTCATTGCCCTTAATAATACCCAATGCCTTTGCCACCCCAGTTGCTTGGTAATAATAGCTATCCTTTTCGACATCGCCAAAATTTTCTGTGATGTCTGCTGTTAGGTTGAGCATACGTACAAGCAGCAAGATAAAATCGGCACGCTTGATATTTTCCGCTGGTGAAAAGCTTTCCTCACTTGTTCCTTTGATAATATCCGCTTCTTTTAATTGCTCAATGGCACTTTTCGCCCAATCATAGCCGCCTAAGTCGCTAAATGCGGGTTTTTTTCTGTGTGTGTGAGAGGGTCTTATCGTATCAGCAGGTGTTGCTGTGGGTGCTACTGTGGGTGTCGGTGCAGGTGTAGTGGTTGTGCTGGGTGATGTGTTAATGACAATGCTTTTGACTAGATTTAGGTCATACACCTTTGTCATACTACTACTCGGTGATTTTTTAACAGAATCGTCGGTCAATGTTGCTGTATACAGTGTTAGTTGAATTGTACCACTGCCTACCACGTCAAACGCTAGCTCCGCAAGGTCAACGCTGCCATCCGTTCCAGCCTTGTCGCCCATTTTTGTGCTTGCATACGTCAAAATGCCATTGTGGTTTGCAGGCGCCGAATAGTTTGCGTCGGGCAGAAGATTTTTACCCTCTTTAAAGGTTACGTTATTGCTATAACCCACCTTCAATTCATAGCCGTACAATTTGCTTGCGTTGCTTATATGGTATGTTACCTTAATTACACTGTTAGGGGCTGCGGTGGTTGGTGCCTCCGCCGTGAATAAAACGGCCTGTGCCGATACCTTGATGCCGCCAATACTCATAATCGCCATCATGCAAAACGCTAGTATTGTTTTTTTCATCCCTTACATCCTCTCCGCCTATGGGCTAGCAATAGATTTTCTCCGGCTAATGCCAAGCATTAACCGGAGCACATCCTTCCAAAATTACTTATTTTACGGTATAGTTTGATGCCACAATTGTAAGGTCAACAATGTCTAATTTCCCGTCAAAGTTCATATCCGCCACCTTGATTTTGTCCCATTCTGTGCTTGTTGTGTTCAAGCCATAATGCAAACCGATAATGCTTAAATCTTGAATGTCTGTGCCGTTTGAGATGTTGATGTTGGTGTTGGAAATTTTCGCCTTTAAATTTGAAGCCTGTGCTTTTGTTTGTATCGATGCAATATTGCCATCGCCCAAAAGTGCTTTTGTGACTGCAACATACAGGTTATTTTTAGCACCATCGTTCAGGTTAAAGGTTAAGCTTGCAATTTTGCCCGCTATAGGCTTTTCCTTGCCTAAGGCGACCACTGTGAATTTCGCTACGCCTTCTTGTGTTTGGAAGTTGATGACCGAAAGACCGTCCACTACCTTTACGTCATTTGCAGTGAGCGACATTTTAGCTGTATCATAGCTAATTTCGAACTCACCCGCATAGAAATTGTTTTTGGATTCAAATGCCATGTTCGCATAGTACGCCTTGTTATTTGTACCATAGCCTTCACCCGTAATCGATACAATCGGCTGGTCAATCATCACGCCAAATGGTTGGGTAAAGCTGATACCGCCTGCTCCCTTGAGCTGTGCACGTACATAGTTGTTGATACCGTCCTCATATTGGTTGAGGTCAATGGTGTTGCCAGTGGCGATAATCTTGCCATCCGCTACCCACTCAATGGTGGTGTAGTTTTCGCCTTGAAGGGTAATGCTGTTTTCTTTTTGATCTACTACGATATTGGTGATTTTTGGTGCAGCGCCACTTGCGACAAAGCTTGTGCCAAGCTCTCTATACGATACAAGGGCGGTTGCGTAAAATGTGCCGTTTTCCATTGCCTTGCGTACATTTGCAACGTTGTTTTCCGGCATAAGCATCATGTTGTAGCTATAGCCTGTATTCGCCAACGCATGGGTATCGTCATTTGAGAAGCCCCAAACTGGGCGACCTGGCATGGTCTGCTTTAATATGTTATCCCAAAGTATTCTGTCACTTGCAGAGTCGCCATCCTTTTTGTTGATGATTTCCATCCCTACGCACGATAAGTATTTATTGAAAAGGTTGACATATTTACTCACAGTCGTTGGATTGTTCGATGCCGCTTCACCTGCTGCATCTATTTTTCCTGCTCCCCCTGTATATCTACCTGGATGGTTCATGTGTGAAATGCCGCCCAGCTCTTCAGCTTTTGCGATACTGCTTTCAAGCGTTGCGCCCGCTACATTGTTAAACGGTGCAAAAAAGGTGTTGACATGGTCTGAAAGCGATTGCTCATCTGCATTTAAAATCGCGGTCATGCCACGGTTATTTCTATCCGTGCCAGCGGTTATTTGTGCTAAACGTGCTGAAGTAAGATAGGTCGTATTGGTTCTGTCCGTTCTGTCCCACGTCGTGCTTAAAAAGTTGTGGTCTGTCATCGATAATATATCAAAGCCCTTTTTGTAATGCTCTTCAATCATTGCGGAGGGGGCATCTCCACCATCACTCTCAACCGAGTGTGCATGAAAATCTGC
>JACMMQ010000248.1 GCA_014378955.1 Clostridia bacterium | reverse complement strand
GTGGATAAATGGAAAAGCATCATTTACCCACAAACCCCACAACTACTACTGCTGAAAAACCCATAAAAGCATTTCTTTCTTTATTTTTATATCAGAGGAACTTTTTGAAAAAGTTGGGCATTTAATATTGCAATTTAGAAGTCAAATTTCAGTAGTCATATACTTTGACATTTTGTCGAATTTGCGATATAATGTGCAAGGAAATTTCTTTGAATAGGGGAGAGTTAATTGAAAAACGAATTGGTGATTGTATTAGATTTTGGTGGACAGTATAACCAACTGATTGCACGAAGAGTGCGTGAATGTCATGTATATTGTGAGGTATTGCCTTACACGGCAAGCATAGAAAGTATAAAAGCAAAAAATCCTAAGGGCATCATCTTTACAGGAGGGCCAATGTCTGTGTATGCAGACAAAGCGCCGAAATGTGGCGTAGAGGTGCTTGAATTAGGCGTGCCGATTTTGGGCATTTGCTATGGGGCACAGCTCATGACCGATCTTTTAGGCGGTGAGGTTTTAAAAGCGGACAAGCGTGAATATGGACGTACTGAAATTGACCTACAAACCAGCTGCAAATTATTCAAAGACATAGAACTACAAACAATCTGTTGGATGAGCCACACCGACCAAGTGACAAAAATGCCAGAGGGCTTTCAAGTAGTGGCAAGTTCAACCACCTGTCCTGTGGCAGCGATGGAAAACGCACAAAAGAAATTATATGCCGTGCAATTTCATCCAGAGGTGGTACACACACCAAAGGGACAGCAAATACTTCACAACTTTTTGTATGAAATCTGTGAAGTGCAGGGCGATTGGCAAATGGCAAGCTTTGCAAAGGAAGCGGTTGAACAAATCAAACAAAAGGTAGGCGACAAAAAAGTGCTTTGCGCCTTGTCTGGCGGCGTAGACTCTTCTGTTGCCGCTGTACTCATTCACCGTGCTGTGGGTAAACAGCTCACCTGTATTTTTGTCGACCACGGTTTATTACGCAAGGACGAGGGCGACCAAGTTGAAACCATTTTTAAAAAGCAATTTGATATGAACATTATTCGTGTAAATGCACAGGATCGCTTTATTGATAAATTGGCAGGCGTTTCCGACCCTGAAACCAAGCGCAAAATCATTGGCGAAGAATTTATCCGTGTGTTTGAGGATGAAGCAAAAAAAATTGGCGTTGTGGACTTTTTGGTGCAAGGCACGATTTATCCTGACGTGATTGAAAGTGGCGCAGGCGATGCCGCAATGATAAAAAGTCATCACAATGTAGGCGGATTGCCTGATTATGTCGACTTCAAAGAGATTATCGAGCCACTCCGTAATTTGTTCAAGGATGAAGTACGTAAGGTTGGTTTAGAGTTAGATATACCGCCTCACTTGGTATGGCGTCAACCGTTCCCAGGACCAGGGCTTGCCATTCGCATCATTGGCGATATCACCAGAGAAAAAATAGCGGTATTGCAAGAGGCAGATGCCATATTCAGAGAAGAAATCGCCTTGGCAGGGTTAGATAGAGAAATTCATCAATATTTTGCAGTGCTCACCAACATGCGAAGCGTAGGCGTCATGGGCGACGAGCGCACGTATGACTACACCTTGGCTTTACGTGGCGTTACGACCACTGACTTCATGACAGCGGATTGGGCGAGAATCCCTTATGATTTATTAGAGAAAATCTCAAACCGTATTATCAACGAGGTGGGGCATATCAACCGCTTGGTGTATGATATTACGAGTAAGCCTCCTGCTACAATTGAATGGGAGTAGAACAAGCAAATTTGTATACCAGCATTATGCTACATTCCTTTCCTTGTTGATGATAATAGTATGTGTGTAACAACGCAATATGTCGCGTATTTT
>JACMMQ010000247.1 GCA_014378955.1 Clostridia bacterium | reverse complement strand
TTCCACCATGTCCTCCATACGCTTGAGCGCTAAAAGCTGTGCGTGCGTAAGCCAAGGCGTCGCTAAAACCTCATAAGGTGCACAGTCACAGTAGGTATAGCCTTCAAAATCACGAATTGCAGCACCCTTTAATAGCTTTAAAAAACCAAGCTGTAAGGCATGTGGCTTCAAGGCGTACACGTCATTGAAGGTTTTTTGAAAGGCTTCATAATCTTCATACGGTAGCCCAGCAATAACATCTAAATGTAGGTGCATATTGTCTGCTTGTCGCAATGCCTTGACATGGGTTGCAATCTTTTCAAAATCCGTTTGCCGATGGATGGCTTGAATGGTTTTTGCGTGGGTGGATTGCACCCCAATTTCAAGCTGAAACAAACCAGTAGGCGCACTTTTTAAAAGTGCAAGCAGCGCATCGTCCATGAGATGGGCGGCAATTTCAAAATGAAAGTTGGTTTGTGCGGCATTTTGAATTAAAAAAGTTACAATTGCCTTGGTTCGGACATTGCTGCAATTAAAGGTACGGTCTACAAATTTGACTTGACCTACCCTGTGGTCGAGCATCGCACGCAAATCAGCAAGCACACGGTCTAGCGAAAAGAACCGTACCCCATGCGTGGTGGAGGATAGACAATAGCTACAGGTGAACGGACAACCACGACTGGTTTCATAATAGAGCATTTTGCCTTCAAAGGCGGCTAATTCCGCCGATGTATAGGGGGAGGGGATGGTGTCTAAATCTTGTATAAGCGGTCGAGGTGGGTTTACAATCACTTGTCCATCCTGACGAAAAGCAAGCCCTTCAATGCTGTGCAAGCTTACGCAATCGTTCGCATTGCAAAGCGCCTTGAAGGTGTTTTCGCCCTCACCGTAAATAACATAATCTACAAAAGTATTTGCGGTGAGTGTTTCAAACGGGTCATAGCTGACCTCAGGACCGCCCAGCAATATTTTAAGCTGGGGTGCTACCTTTTTCAGCCGTGCCAACACCCTAAGTGTCATCTCGACATTCCATATATACACAGAAAACCCTAACAGCGTGTCAGTTGTGATTTTTTTATACAGCTCAGCACACACGCTTTCCACCGTATGGTTGATGGTAAATGCCATCACACGGGCGTCTGGAACACTTTTTGAAAGATAGCGTAAGGCGAGTGCGTGGTGAACATATTTTGCATTGAGGGTGGATAGAATGATTTTCATGTAAACTCCAAACAGTTTTTGCATCTATTATATCCCAATTGCAGTAGAAGGACAAGAATTTTTCGACAGATGCTTGTATTTTATAAGTTTTGTGGTACAATAAATGCGTACATAAAACTAATTCCAACTTTGAGAGGAATGAACTTCGATATGGATGTTTTTTTAGAATATATGGTTAGCCGTAAAAAAGATGGGAAAGACTATTTGATGAATGGGTTGCTTGTTGTGGCGGCAATTGTGGTTGCTGCAATTTTGTCTGTGGTGGCAGAACAGGTTGGAATGGGGCAATTAAACCTATTGATTTTAGCAGGCGTTTGTTATGGGGCTATACAGTTGATTGCTTCACGTAATGTGGAATTTGAGTACATTGTCACCAATGGTGAAATTGATGTGGACAAAATCATTTCTCGCAAGCGCAGAAAACGCTTGTTATCCGCAAATATGAGACATGCCATTATTGTCGCACGCATGGACGATGCACAATATAAAAATGAATTTAACCAAACAACACAAAAGACTATTACTGCGGTGAGCTCGATGACAGCACCCAATATTTATTTTGCGATTGTGCCAACAAAAGAGCAAACGGTTAAATTGATTTTTGAACCATCTGAAAGAATGCTTGAAGCGTTTCGCATGATTAACCCTAGAAATGTACACATATAAAAATTATTTAATTTGATAGTGCCACCTTTTGTGGTGTGGAGGTCAACATGAAAAAGTTAATGGGGTTATTTATATTCGTTGGCATAATCATTGCTGTGGTTGCCCTTGTTTATCGCATGCAGAACGCACATAAAGGCTACCAAACAGTGCAACAAAAGCCAGGAGGAATTTCGTGAACATTTTGCAAAGCATCGCATTGTGCTTGAGTATAACAACTATTTTAGTGGCTTGTGGCGCACCAAAGAATTTGGCGAATAGCACACCATCCCCATCGCCAACGCCCGAGGTCATTGTAGCTGAAACCGCAACGCCTAGTCCGCTGGTTACGCTTAAACCTACCGCAACACCTACCCCTAAAAAAACGCCAGTACCCACGCCTCCTAAAAAGGCAAGTGCGACTTTACCGCCTGTAAATATGGATATTACAGCACAGAAGTTTACCGAAGCGGAGGAACAATATTTAACCACTGCTACTAGACTTGCGCAAAAAGTCAGTGAAACCAAACTAAAGCTTGATGCGGCAGTGACGGCAAAGCCGTTTGTCATTGCACAGCTTCCGCCAATTGTCGAGGCTTTTACAGCACTGTTAGCTGAAATTTCGGCAATCAAAGTGCCGAGTAAATATAATGAAGTGAATACGATTTTTATACAAGCTGTAACAGCTTATGAAAAATCTGCCAAGCTATATTTTGATGGAGCGAGTAAAAAGGATGGTGCGTTGTTGAATCAAGCGTATCAATTATCTAATGAAGGTGACAGGAAGCGGGAGGAAGGACAAGCCAAGTTAGCAACATTTAAGTAATTTTTTTGAAGGAGAGGGTTTCACCCAATTCTTTTTAAATACGATTTTTGAAAATTTGTATTGTTTTATACAAATAGGTAATACGTTACCTTATTAACGATGTACATATAGGTAATATATCACCTATATGTTGTTAGTAGTATGTAAGTAGTTGCGTTTGGCTGTTGTGCGTTGTCTAGTTGCCTGTCCACTTCAAAAATTCCATCCAACCCAAAGAATGGTCAAAACGACCCAAAAAGCAGATGAAAATTCATTCTGTTTGGGG
>JACMMQ010000246.1 GCA_014378955.1 Clostridia bacterium | reverse complement strand
TTGGATAACAAGGTTGAAAAAGGCGGCGCCGCTATCGTCATGGATCCTAAAACTGGTGAAATACTTGCAATGGCGGTCAAACCAGATTTTGATTTGAACGCACCATTCACCTTAAAGCCGGAGGTGCAAGCAGAAGTAGATAAGCTCGATTCAACCACTAAAAAGGAACGTATCGGGCAGGAAGTTAGCAAAATGTGGCGTAACAAGGCGATCGTGGATAGCTATGAGCCGGGGTCTACCTTTAAAATCATCACCTCGGCAATGGGCCTTGAAGAAAACATGATTACCCCTGAAACCACCTTTAATTGTGCTGGTGCGTATACAGTGGCAGGACGTGCGATCAAATGTTGGCGCTATTACCGACCGCATGGCTTGCAAACCTTTAAGCAAGGGGTGCAAAACTCATGCAATCCAGTTTTTATTGATATTGGTTTGCGTGCTGGTGCGGATATTTTTTATAATTACGTAAAAGGCTTTGGTTTTCTTGAAAGAACAGGCATTGATTTTGATGGTGAAACACAAGGAATTTTTCATCAAAAGAAAAATATGCATGAATTAGAAGTAGCAACCGCATCGTTTGGGCAAGGCTTTCAAGTGACACCACTTCAGATGATTGCGGCTGCATCAGCAGTGGCAAACGGTGGTAAATTGCTAAAGCCACATTTGGTCAAGCAAATTGTTGATGTTGAAGGTAATACCATTAAGAACGTTGAGCCTGAAATGGTAAGACAGGTTATTTCACAACAAACATGCGATATTCTAAAACCAGTTTTAGAATCAGTCGTGTCTGAGGGTACAGCGCAAAATGCGTTTATCAGTGGCTTCCGTGTAGGTGGCAAAACGGGCACATCAGAAAAATTACCACGTGGACAAAATAATTATATCGCTTCATTTGTAGGGATGGCACCTTGTAATGACCCAAGGGTTGTCGTGATTTTGGTGCTTGATGAACCAAAGGGCAAGGATTATTATGGGGGTATCATAGCAGCACCAGTGGTTGGCAAAATCATGGACGATGTCTTGCGTTATTTAGAGGTTGAACCACAGTACAACGATAGCGAGCTTTCAAAATTAGAGGTAGGCGTACCACAAGCGGTTGGGGCAGACGTGAGTGAAGCAAAGAGCCGCATGACAGAAGCAAAATTAACGGCTAAAATTATTGGAAATGGCAAAACTGTTTTGGAACAGACACCAAAAGCTGGCGTGAAAATTCTTGAAAAATCACAGGTTCTTTTATATACGGAGGCGGCACAAGCGAAAGCAAATGTGACCATACCAAACCTAACGGGAAAATCGGTGCTAGATGCAACAAAGGCTTTGAACGCTATTGGGCTAAACATTCGTGTGAGTGGTGCAGGACAGGTCACGAAGCAAGACCCACCAGCAGGGAGTACGGTGGTGGTTGGTTCAATCGTCGCAGTTGATTTTAGAGCGCAATCGCAAGAGGTTGGCGTAGAATAGTGCACATTCAAAAAGAAAGGGGGGAAGTTATGAAGCTATCAGCACTGCTTAGTGGGATTACAAGCATTTGCACATATGGGGATTTAGACATTGAAGCTTCAGGCATTGCGTATGATTCACGTGCCGTGCAACCAGGGGACGTATTTGTTTGCATTGATGGGTTTAAAACCGATGGCCATAGTTATATAGAGCAAGCTTTAAAGGCTGGCGCAGTTGCATTGGTTGTTTCTAAGCCCGTTGTGTCACCAGCCAACCCAACAGTACAAGTCGCAGATACACGCTATGCACTTGCGCTAATGGCGGATACATTTTATGACAGCCCCTCTAAAAAGTTTCGATTGATTGCAGTCACAGGCACCAACGGCAAGACCACAACAACCTATCTATTAAAGCATATTTTAAACACGCTTGGGCATAAAGTAGGATTAATCGGCACTAATCAAAATATGATAGGTGAGCACATCTTGCCAACAGAACGCACAACGCCTGAATCGCTAGAGCTGTCTAAACTGTTCACTGAAATGGCACTAGCTGAAGTGGATGATGTGGTCATGGAGGTGTCCTCACACTCCTTGGCACTCAACCGTGTGGCTGGATGTGACTTTGATGTGGGGATTTTTACCAACTTAACACAAGACCATTTGGATTTTCATGGGGACATGGCAAATTACTTACAAGCCAAAGCAAAATTATTCGATATGGTAAAAATAGGGGCAATCAATATTGACGACCCAGCAGGCGCTAAAATATTCGAGCAGGCAAGCTGTGAGAACATTTCATATGCGATTCATAGCCCTGCAACGATACAAGCAAGCAATGTCATTGTGAACGAAAAGGGCGTATCGTTTGAGCTTATTAGTGAAAAATATCACGATTTAGCAACATGTGGGACATTTACATTGAATATTCCGGGTCTTTTTTCGGTGTATAATGCGCTCGGCGTCATTGCAGCTTGTTGTGCAATGCACATACCAGCAAAGCTTATAAGACAAGGCTTGGCAAATGCAAACGGCGTGCCTGGCAGGGCGCAGGTCATCCCGACAGGGCGAGATTTTTCTGTCATGATTGACTATGCGCACACACCAGATGGCTTAGAAAATATATTGAAAACGGTTAGGGGCTTTGCAAAAGGTCGGGTGGTCACACTTTTTGGCTGTGGCGGTGACCGTGACAAAACCAAGCGACCGCTTATGGGCAAGATTGCAGGGGATTTATCACATTTTTGCATCATTACCTCTGACAATCCACGCACCGAGCAACCAATGGCAATCATAGCGCAAATTGAGGAAGGGTTAAAGCCCACAAGCTGTGCGTACACGGTGATTGAAAATAGGCAAGAGGCAATTAGATTTGCGCTTTTGCATGCGCAAGCAGGGGATGTCGTGGTATTAGCAGGCAAGGGACACGAAACCTACCAGCAATTTGCCAGTCATACCATTCACTTTGATGAGGCGGAGATTGTACAACAATTATTAAACGAGAGCATTTAAGGGGTGGCAGCGATAGTGATAACAATCAAGGAAATTTTAGAGGCAACAGGCGGCAAGCTCCTGTTTGGGAATCTCAATGGTGAGATTTCTGCGATTTGTACGGACAGCCGAAAAATTGAAAAGGGCATGTTTTTCGTACCGCTGTGTGGGGTACGATTTGATGGGCATGATTATATTACGCAGTGCTTTGAACAAGGTGCTGTGGGATGTGTAACAGATAGAGAAATACCAGCATATGCAAACGGTGTAGCCATTCTCGTGCGAGATACCACCAAGGCATTGGGCGATATTGCACGTAGCTATCACGCTAAGCTTGCGACCCCAATCGTAGCGATTACGGGGAGCGTGGGCAAAACCACGACAAAAGAAATGATTGCAGCAGTGCTTGCAGAGAAATTTAACACGCTTAAAACACAAGGCAATTTTAACAATGAAATAGGCATGCCGTTGACACTTTTGAAGCTAGAGCCCACCCACGAAATGGCAGTGGTTGAAATGGGCATGAGTGGCATGGGTGAAATAGAACGCATGGCGAAAATAGCACAGCCCTCCATTGGCGTGATTACCAATATTGGCATGTCACACATTGAAAAACTAGGGTCTCAGCAAAATATATTGAAGGCAAAATTAGAGTTGTTTACAGATTTTCAAGCGGATAACATTGCCATTTTAAACGCAGATGACCTCATGCTTTACGGTCAAAGAGGACGATTGCCATGTAAAACGGTATATTATGGTATTTATAACCATGTTGCCGACATTCGTGCTGAAAATATTCGATATGAAGGGGAAAATGGCACCACCTTTGAGGTGACTTGGCAGGGGAAAGCATATTTAGTGAAAATCGGACAGCCAGGCGAGCACAATGTGTACAACGCATTGGCAGCGATTGCGGTGGGTGTTTGTGTAAATATTGAAATGACTAAAATTATTGAAGGCTTAACCCAATATATCCCTGAAAAAATGCGGATGCAAATCTATGAGGTCAACGGCATCAAGTTCATAGATGATTGCTACAATGCAAGCATCGCTTCCATGCGTGCGGCGCTGGGCGTGCTCGGCGATATGCAAGGCGTACGCAAGGTGGCTATTTTGGGAGACATGCTCGAAATGGGTGGCTTTTCTCAAAAAGCGCATCAAGAGGTAGGCGAGGTAGTCGCACGCAAGGGTGTAGATTTATTGATTGCAACGGGCTGGGATGCGCAATTTATGACACAATCCGCCATAAAAAATGGCTTGAAGCCAGAGCAGGCGCATTATTTTTCAGACAAAGCGCAAGCCATAGCATTTGCGAAATCAGTGGTCATTACAGGAGATGCCGTGCTAGTAAAGGCGTCTAGAAGCATGCAAATGGAAGCGTTTATCAAGGCGTTTGAAACTAACTAAAGAGGAACGAGGTGATTGCATGATAAGTTCTATGTTTCAAGCAATGGCATTGGCGTTTATAATCACAGCCATTCAAGGCCCATTTATAATTCCGTATTTAAAAAAGCTAAAATTTGGGCAGAGTATACGTGAGGAAGGCCCATCCTGGCATATAAAAAAGACAGGCACGCCAACCATGGGCGGTGTGATGTTTATCATTTCGGTTACCATTTCGGTGTTATTGATGGGGGTCAATCGCTATACGGTTGCCTTGGTATTAGGTGCGCTAGGCTTTGGTGGCATTGGATTTATAGATGACTTCATCAAGGTGGTGCTCAAGCGTAATTTGGGATTAACAGCACGGCAAAAGTTTATTTCACAGCTCATCGTAGCGGCGATTTTTTGTGCGTTTGTATACCAATTTGGCATGATCAGCGGTCAGCTTTCATTGCCATTTATAACGGACACATGGGCGATGCCTACAATGCTTTATCTGCCTTTATTGGTTTTTGTGATGATTGGTACAGTCAATAGCGTTAATTTAACCGATGGCTTAGATGGTCTAGCCACATCAGTGACCACGGTCGTTGCCATTTTCTTTGCAATTGTCGCATGCAAGGGCGGAGAATCCCCAGTGGGGTTTGCAGCAACGGTGTTTAGTGCCGCGCTTGTAGGTGGATGCATAGGGTTTTTAATATTTAACAAGCATCCTGCTAAAATATTTATGGGTGACACAGGCTCTCTGTATTTGGGTGGCGCATTGTCTGCCGTGGCTATTTTACTCGATATGCCCCTTTACCTTATTATTGTGGGCGGTATATTTATGGCAGAAACCCTTTCGGTTATTTTGCAGGTGATTTCCTTTAAGACAACAGGTAAACGTATTTTTAAAATGAGTCCACTGCATCATCATTTTGAAATGTGTGGTTGGAATGAAACAAAAATTGTTTGGGTATTTACGGGCATCACGGCACTATTGGCGATTGTTGCCTATTTCGGCAAGATATAACAGGAGGCGGACGCAATGAAAAAACAAAAAAGGCAAAAGGTGAATAAGCCGATGGATTTTAGCTTTCTCATCATCGTTTTAGTGCTGCTTGCTTTTGGTCTTATCATGGTTTTTAGTGCGAGCACCGCCGATTCACTCAATAAATACAATGATAGCTTATATGTTATCAAAAGACAGCTTGTATGGGCAATCATAGGCATAGTAGCAATGTTCCTTTTCTCTAAAATGGATTATCATAAGCTTCAAAAATATACCTTCCCTGCATTTATAGGCACGGTGATTTTATTGATTGCCGTATTGATAGTAGGTGTGAAAATTAACGGTGCACAGCGATGGTTAGGCTATGGGTCTATGACCATTCAACCTTCAGAGGTTGCAAAAATTACAATGATTATATTTTTGGCAAATGCCTTGTCACGCAACACAAAAATATTAGAAACGTTTAAAGGATTTATGACCATGCTTGGCATCATTGGCTTTATTGGCGGTTTGGTCATTT
>JACMMQ010000245.1 GCA_014378955.1 Clostridia bacterium | reverse complement strand
TTTTTTATATATTACTATATATTTTTTAAAGTATAATATATATTATTGAATTGTTACCTAAATTCCCCAACAAAATATCACATACAAGACGTAACCCGCTATTTACAATGGTTTTGAATATTTTTTGAAATATGTATGTTATATTTATATCACATACGCTAAACCTTGAAATGTAATGTTTTCAACGCTTTTCGCTGTATGTGATAATTTACTGGGGAATTTAGGTTCACACAAAACCACTTGCAATATGTTCACATTGGTGGTATGATAGTGTCTAAATAGTGATACTATTTTAAGCGGGAGGTGTAGCATGGCAACGATTGATGATATTGTAAGGGTTTCTGGCGTATCGCGTAGCACGGTTTTTCGCTTTTTAAGCGGGCGTAATGTACGTCCTGATGCGAAAAGAGCGATTATAGACGTGATGGAACAGCTCAATTATAAAACCGATATGCTAGTGAAACAGCAGCAAATCACCATGGAAATAAGCATCTCCGAGAGCTTTGAATCGTATAGCGTATTTGCGCAAATGTTACAGGGTATTACCACTCGTGCAGATGCGAAGGGTATCAAGGTGCATCTAGTGAGACGTACAGGCGCACAAATTACAGAGGATTACCAAAACTGGCACGTTGAGGGTGAAAACAAAGGTGTCATCGTGATTGGTAAAACCATGCAGGACGAGGAAATGGAAACCAAGCTGTTGGTGGAGCACGGCATTCCACATATTTACATCAATCGTATGTTTGAGGATGATGGTGTCAGTTGTGTGTCAGTTGAATTCAAAAAAGTGGCGTATGAAATGGTCAGTTATTTGATACAAAAGGGCAACACACTGATTGGAACTTGTGGCAACCCTAAAAAGCACCGTGTAGAAAGAGATAAGCTTGAAGCCTATCGGCAAGCGCTCAAAGACCACGGCTTGCCGTTGTCATCGCTTTACTACCGTGAGCTTGAGCACGACGAGGATATGGACGATGTGATGCGTGATATTTTGACACAAACCCCACGTCCAACTGCCTATTTTACCTTGTGTGATTCGCATGCGATGAAGCTATTAAGCATTGCGCAAGCATTGGGCATCAAAGTACCAAAAGAGTTAGAAGTGGCAAGCATAGACGACATTGAAGCTGCCGCATTTTTAAAGCCTACCTTGACCACCATGCACATTCCATTCCGAAAAATCGGCAGCATGGCTGTGGATGCGTTGATGCAGCTCATTACCGACCGTGACCTTGCATGTGTGAGGCAAACCGTACACCATGAAATGGTTATAAGAGATTCTACTATCTAAAAATAATTTTATAGGAGGCAACAAAATGGAAATCAGATACGCCGCACACCCTGAAGATGTCAAGCATTACACCACCGAGCGCTTAAGAGAGGACTTTCTAATTGAGGGCTTATTTCAACCAGGCGACTTGAAAATGGTTTACAGCCATGTTGACCGTGTTATTGCAGGCAGTGCAAGTCCAACCAACCAACCGCTCACGCTAACCGCAAGTAAGGAATTGGGCGTGGAGTTTTTCTTGCAACGCCGTGAATTGGGTATTATCAACATCGGTGCAAAGGGCACTGTGACCTTAGATGGCGAAGTGTACACCTTAGAAAATAAGGATGGTTTGTACGTTGGCATGGGCGTCAAGGAAGTGGTTTTTAATAGTGCTGATGCTTCTGATCCGGCAAAGTTTTATTTCAACTCAGCACCTGCACACACCACCTACCCAACATTGAAAATCGAAATCGCAAAAGCAAGCGCCGTATCGTTAGGCACATTAGAAGAATCCAACAAGCGTACCATTTATCAATACATTCATCCGAATGTGCTTAAAACCTGTCAATTGCTCATGGGACTTACCATATTAGACCCAAACAATAACTGGAATACCATGCCTTCACACACACATGATCGCAGAATGGAAGTATACTTGTATTTTGAATTGCCAGCGGATGCAGTGGTATTTCACATGATGGGCGAGCCAACCGAAACAAGACATATTGTGATGAAAAATGAACAGGCTGTCATTTCACCAAGCTGGTCGATCCACTCAGGCGTAGGCACAAAAAGCTACACCTTCATTTGGGGCATGGCAGGCGAAAATCAAACCTTTACCGATATGGACGCAGTTTCCATGGATGTTATTCAATAAAAAACAGGAGGCAACAAAAATGATATTAGATGCTTTTAAATTAGAAGGAAAAGTAGCAATTGTTACAGGCGCAAGCACAGGTTTAGGACAGGGCATGTCTATCGCATTGGCACAAGCAGGATGCGACATCGTGGGCGTGGATTATGTGGAAATGCCAGAAACCGCAAACACGATTGAAGCAATGGGCAGAAAATTCATTGGTGTGGTTGCCAACCTGATGAGCATAGAACCAATTCAATCCATCGTGGACAAGGCGGTTGAAGTGTATGGCAAGGTAGATATTTTAGTGAACAATGCAGGCATTATTCGCCGAGAGGATGCCATTGACTTTACTGAAAAAAATTGGGATGATGTTATGAATATTAACATCAAAACAGTCTTTTTCTTTAGCCAAGCGGTTGCAAAACAGTATATTGCACAGGGTACAGGCGGTAAAATCATCAACATCGCTTCCATGTTATCCTTCCAAGGTGGCGTGCGTGTGCCTTCTTACACAACGAGCAAAAGCGGCGTAATGGGCGTTACCCGTGCGATGGCAAATGAATGGGCAAAGCATAACATCAATATCAATGCGATTGCACCAGGATACATGGCAACCAACAACACCACCGCTTTGCGTGCAGATGAAGACCGTAACAAGGCAATTTTGGAAAGAATTCCAGCAGCACGTTGGGGAACACCAGACGATTTGATGGGACCTATCATCTTTTTAGCGTCCGAAGCATCTAACTATGTGAATGGTTACACAGTTGCTGTAGATGGCGGCTGGTTAGCGAGGTAATGTATGAATCCTATTAAAAAGTGGCATCATCAAACAATAGCAAAGCAAATGGTAGAAAAGCTCAAGTCCAAGCACTTCAATGGCATTTATGCTGAAAATTTGGACGAAGCTAGAAAAATCGTACTGAATATGATTCCAGAGGGCGCAAGCATTGGCTTGGGGGGTTCGGTGACGTTCAATGAGATGAATTTACTCGAAACATTTCGTGAGCCAAAGTATAAGTTGTTTGATCGGTACAAGCCTCAACCATGGGAAGATGTGGTTGAATGTTATCGACAAGCGTTGTTGGCGGACTATTTGGTGACCTCCACCAATGCAATCACCCGAAATGGTGAGTTGGTCAATGTAGATTGTTCTGGCAATAGAGTCGCAGGCATGATCATGGGGCCTAAAAACGTCATTATCATAGCAGGCGTGAATAAGGTAGTGGATGATTTAGATGAAGCGTTCAAACGTCTAAAGAAAATTGCACCGCTGAATGCCAAACGCATTGGACATAAAACGCCATGTGCCGAAACGGGCGTATGCATGGATTGTCAAACGAAGGAGCGCATGTGTAACTATACAACGATTATTCATCACGGCATGAAATATGAAGGCAGAACGACCATTATATTAGTAGCAGAAGAAATAGGATTTTAAATAATTTTTGGAGGGATTACAATGGATAAAGAACAAGTGATACAAAGAATTACAGAAGTCGGCATTGTCGCCGTTGTAAGAGCGGATAATGCAGACCAAGCAAAGCGCATCACAGAAGCGTGCATCATGGGCGGCGTCGCAGCGATTGAAATGACCTTTACCGTGCCAATGGCACACAAGGTGATTGAGGAAGTAGCCTTGGCGTACAGCCCAAATGATATTATTTTAGGCGCAGGTACAGTGCTTGACCCTGAAACCGCACGCATTGCCATTTTATCAGGTGCACAATACATCGTCAGCCCATATTTTAATGTAGAAACAGTAAGATTATGCAACCGTTACCGTGTACCCTGTATGCCTGGCGCAATGACCATCAAGGAAGTTGTAGAAGCGATGGAAGCAGGCGCAGACATTATCAAAATATTCCCAGGCGAAGCGTTTGGCCCTAAAATTATCAAGGCAATCAAGGGTCCTATCCCTTATGCAAGGTTGATGCCAACAGGTGGCGTGGACGTGAACAATGTCAAGGAATGGATTGATGCAGGGGCTGTCGCTGTAGGGGCTGGTGGTGCATTGACCGCAGGGGCGAAAACAGGCGATTATGAAAGCATTACACGTATCGGCAAACAATTTGTTGAAAATATTAAATTAGCAAGAGGTGTAAAATAATGGGTAAAAAAGTAGTAACGTTCGGTGAAATTATGCTTCGATTGCAAACCCCTGATTATCAGCGCTTTATTCAGGCAAAGAGCTTTGATTTTGTATTTGGTGGTGGAGAAGCGAATGTAGCAGTATCACTTGCAAACTATGGCTTTGATGCACATTTTGTGACAAGAGTACCTAAAAATCCGATTGGTGATGCATGCGTAGCAGAACTTCGTAAGTATGGCGTGGATACAAAATACATCGCAAAGGGCGGCGAACGTTTAGGCATCTATTTTGTAGAAAAGGGTGCTTCTCAAAGAGCGTCCAACGTGGTGTATGATAGAGCGTATTCTGCTATTTCCACTGCTACCGATGCTGATTTTAACTGGGATGAAATATTTGATGGCGCTGAATGGTTCCACTTTACAGGCATTAGCCCAGCACTATCCGATGGTGCAGCAGCGTTGACGGTAGCGGCTTGCAAAGCTGCAAAAGCAAAGGGCGTACAGGTAAGCTGTGACCTAAACTTCCGTAAAAAATTATGGTCGTCTGAAAAAGCAAACCAAGTGATGTCCAACCTGATGCAATATGTGGATGTATGTATTGCCAATGAAGAGGACGCTGAAAAGGTGTTCGGTATTCATGCAAGTGGTACAGACGTCACCACAGGCGAATTGAGTGATGCAGGCTATCAAGACGTATGTAAGCAAATCGTGACAAAATTCGGCTGTAAAAAGGTAGCAATTACACTCCGAGAAAGTATTTCAGCATCGGTGAACAACTGGGCGGCAATGCTTTATGATGGCGAAAGCTTCTATAAATCCAACAAATATCAAATGACCATCGTAGACCGAGTAGGCGGCGGTGATTCATTTGGTGGTGGCTTGATTTATGGGCTATTGAGCGACTATTCGATGCAAGACACGATTGAATATGCAGTAGCGGCTTCATGCTTGAAGCATTCAATTGAAGGCGATTTCAACCTAGTTTCGGTTGCAGAAGTTAAGACGCTCATGCAGGGCGATGGCTCTGGACGTGTACAAAGATAAGCAAGGCTGAGCCGTACCAAGCTTTATACAAAAAAAGAGGGCGTAGCATCATTTAAAAATGGCTACGCCCTTTTGGCATTTTTGGAATGTAAGGTTTTTTGCCAACAGTGTGTGTAGAATTTAAACACACGAATTGATTTTGCCAAACAATGCTTGTATTTTGATTGACAAATGCAGGAAAGTTTGATAAAATATTAACAAGCTAAGGTTCAGTCATTTGAGTTTTATACTTGGATGATCTGTTCATACAAAGTGAAAAATAATCCCTTACGAAAATGAGCAATCTGCTTCGGTAGGAAATTAGTCATATGAAAATTGCGCCTTTTTTGGGCTGTAAATTTTACAAACTACTAACTTTCCTAATTTTTTAGGGAAGTTTTTTTGGTTTACTAAGAAATATGAAATTTGGATACATGCAAAAACTAAAACCTTACTTTCTTTTTCTATCGCAAAAAGAAAGTAACAAAGAAAAATACTCTTTGAGTGTTTGGATTTCGCCGTCTGCGGACGACGCCAAAGGGTTCCACCCTTTGAACCCGCAATTTTTTGAAAAAAATTGAGTAAAACTTTAGTTATTTAAATCAATCACATTAAAGTTTTTGTCCCCTTTTTTCAAAAAGGGGCGGGTGTGGGCAGCGCCCACGGTGTTCTATTAATACGTCATCAGGAGGTAAAAATGAAAAAAGTTGCAGTTGTAAGTGCAATTTTGGAAGAGCCTGACAAATGTCAGCAGGCATTTAATGAGGTGGTTTCTAGCTTCAAAGGATTGGTCAAGGGGCGAATGGGTATACCATTTGAAGAAGGCATGGCGGTGGTGTGCATCACCGTTGTTGGCGATTTAGACCAAATTAACCATTTGACAGGGCGGTTGGGTAACATTGCACATGTGTCAGTCAAAACCGCTATTTCAAAAAAGGAAATTTAACCAAAAGGGGAAAACTAGTGAAAACAATTATAGATCAATTGGCTTTATCGCATGCGTTGACAAAAGAGCAATATTTATCACTACTCGACAACATGGATGAACAAACACAAAAATACTTAATCGAAAAAGCGCATGCCGTGCGGTCATCGACCTTTGAAGACCGTGTTTTCATGCGTGGGCTAATTGAATTCACCAACTACTGCAAACAAAATTGTACCTATTGTGGCATTCGCGCAGACA
>JACMMQ010000244.1 GCA_014378955.1 Clostridia bacterium | reverse complement strand
TAGTGGGCGCTGCCCACGCCCGCCCCATTTTTAAAAAATGGGACAAAAAATTTAATGGGGGTTTTTATAATTAAAGTTTTAATCAATTTTTTTCAAAAAATTGCGGGATTAAAGGGTGGAACCCTTTATTGTTGTCCGCAGACAACGAAACCTAAACACTCAAGGAGTATTTTTCTTTGTTACTTTCTTTTTACGATAGAAAAAGAAAGTAAGGTTTTATAATATAAAAATAGAAGAGAGGAAGAAAATTAATGATAAAATTTGATGAAAAAGGGCTTATCCCTGCAATTGTGCAGGATGCAGATACGGGTGCTGTGCTGATGATGGCTTATATGAATGAGCAAGCATTTCAAAAGACGGTGGAAACGGGCAAGGCGACATTTTATAGCCGTAGTCGCAATGCGTTGTGGACAAAGGGCGAAACGTCTGGCAACTTTTTGAATGTGGTAAACATCGCTATCGATTGTGACATGGACACCATTTTAATACAGGCAAACCCAGAAGGCCCTGCGTGCCACACTGAAAACGCCACCTGTTTTTACCGTCAATATAAGGACGGCAGTTGGACAGATACAGGCAGCATGACAGGCACCAAATCGTCCATTCTTCAGCGTGTGTATGACGTCATCAAGGACAGACAGGAAAACCCTGTGGAAGGCTCATACACCAACTATTTATTCAACAAGGGCATAGACAAAACGCTTAAAAAAGTAGGTGAGGAAGCGGCAGAGGTGATTATCGCCGCTAAAAACCCAGACAAAAGCGAATTGAGCTATGAGGTAGCGGATTTATTGTATCACCTGAGTGTGATGCTTGTACAACGTGAGTTGACGTTAGAAGACATTTATGAAGAGCTTAATAAGCGATATAAATAAGCGTCGACTAAAATATATTCTCCCACGTCACATGATCCTTTTTGGGCAAATGCTCTAGCTGCATTTTAAAGGCGCTGCTTTCCGCTAGAAAGTCGCTCTGCTCTTGTGAATGTAAGAATGAGGACATTTTAGCAATAGCCACCTGTAATGTATCCAATTCGCAGTGGTCAATGAGCGCATTGAGCCTTTTACGATTGATGTTGAAGCTTTGTTCAAGCTGTTTCATTTGCAATTGTGCATTTGTCCAATCATCCCGTTGCACAAGCTGCTCAACGCTTATGGTTTGAACGATAAGCACCTGCGTATTGCTAGCGATGGTATAGTTGTAACTGACACAAGCAATGAAAATGCCAATGAGGATGAACAATGCAAGCTTAAACTTATTCATTCGGGCGTGTCCTTTCGTTGTACAAATAGGGTCCCCTTGGTATCCAGTGAAGCGAAAAACACCTCATGAAAGCTTTTGATGCCTTGCTTGCCCAATTCCTTGAGCAGCCAAGTTTTATCTAGCTTTGCAACGCTTAAATTTTGTTCGCTAATGATGCCATTATTGATTAGCCAAAGCGGCATTCCGACGTAAGCGGTAGGCATGTGTAAATCCTCCGCCGTTAGGGGCATTTTTTGGGATTTTGGAATGACAGATATTTTACCGCTCGTTTCAAGCACGGCAAATTCGACATCTGCAATGTTAGGAAAGCCAGCAATCCGTAGCTCCTCAAGCAAATCGTCCATGTTGAAGCGTAGCTTTTCAAGCTCAGGGATACGGATGCGCCCATTCTCGATTAGGATGCTCGGCGTACCGCACACAAAGCTTCGAAAACGCTTGCTTTTCAAAGAAATATAAGACAATGAAATTTCAGCAACAATGAGTGTGGCGATGGGCAATATCCCGTTAATAAGCGGGACGTTCGTGCTCCCCATCGGAATAGCCGCCAATTCAGAGATCATAATCGCAACCACTAATTCAGATGGCTGGAGCTCGCCAATTTGCCGTTTGCCCATTAGACGCAGGGCGGTAATGACGCAAATGTATAAAATAATCGTTCTAAAAAAAGCAATAAACAAGCGTAATCAGTCCTTTGTCAAGGTTTGGATGTATGATTTATTAGTATCGCTTGATTTCGCAATAATATACACGAAAATAGGCACTAGCTTTTCAAGAAGGGAATGAGCAGTATGGGTAAAAATTCTGTACGTTATCTCACACGCACCGCATTATTATTGGCTTTAACGTTATTATTTCAAATTCAACTAAAAAATATGTTAGGACCGGGGCTACACACACAATTCATTGTGGGCTCTATGGTAAATTTGGGTATTTTAGTGGCTGTTGGCATGGTGGATGTGTCATCAGGCATGCTCATAGGTGCTATCACACCGTTTTTCGCAGGACTGGCGATGCCGCAAATCATGATTCCAGTTGCCATCGGGAACATGCTCATCGCAGGCATCTTTGGCTTGTACGTGGAGCGTGAACCGTGGGTGGGCTTGATTGCTGGCGCTGCTGCAAAGGCAGTGGGACTATACTTTGTGGTAAATTTTTGGATTATTCCTTATTATGGCGGTCAATTCAAAGCCCCCATTCGTGATGCAATGGCGTTTAGCTTTAGCTGGCCTCAATTCGTCACCGCAATGATAGGCGGTTCCATCGCAATCTATCTCATTCGCACGCTCAAAAAGGTACTTCAAACAAAGCTAGAAAAGTAAAAGGAGTATTTTCATATGTCAGGTCATTCAAAGTATGCAAATATCAAGCACAGAAAAGAAAAAGCCGATGGCATCAGGGGTAAAATTTTTACTAAATTGGGCAGAGAAATAGCCGTTGCCGTAAAATTGGGCGGCGCAGACCCAGAAGCGAATTCCAAGCTCAGAGATGCCATAGCCAAAGCCAAGGCAAATAATTTGCCAAACGATAACATCGCACGGTCAATCAAAAAAGCATCAGGCGAAATGGGCGATAACCAATATACTGAAAATGTATACGAGGGCTATGGCCCATCTGGCGTAGCGGTAATTGTAGAAACCATGACCAACAACCGCAACCGTACCGCAAGTGACATGCGCCATTATTTTGATAAATTTGGCGGCAACTTAGGCACCACTGGCTGTGTATCGTTCATGTTTGAAAAAAGGGGCGTCATCATCATTGACCGAGAAAAAGCGGACGAGGACACCCTCATGTTGGATGCACTGGATGCTGGTGCTGAGGACTTTACCGCCGAGCAAGATTATTATGAAATTTTAACCGATCCCAATTTATTAAACCAAGTACGTGACACGCTCCTTGAAAAGGGCTACACCTTTGAATCAGCAGATGTCGATCGCATACCGCAAACCTCTACTACCTTGACCGATGAAAAGGACATCTTGCTCATGCAAAAGCTCATTGACCACCTAGAGGACAACGACGACGTGCAAAACGTGTACCATAATTGGGAAGAATAGAGAACAGAGCTTGTAAACCGCATGGTTACTGCATTTCTTACCTTTGTAATTTCTCAATTATTTGTTGGATAGTGACGTACAAATTGATATGTATGACGTGCGTTACTATCTGATTTTGTGAGTTGTTACTTTTCATTTGTACAGCATAATTAGGGATTTATTCCACTTGTATTTTATGTATCAATAAAATATAGGAGGAATTTTTTTATGTTGTTAAAAGATACGTCATAAAAAAATGAAACTTGATGTATATGATAAATGCAACATACACGTTTTGACATTGGAAACTTATAAACCCCACTGTTGAGCCATTTCTCCTTTGTATGTTATATTTTACTCGGGAATTTAGGTTCATACAATCACGATATCGGGAACCATCATACATTTCATGACAAAATAACGACATTTCGTGAATATTACATGCTTAAAAAAGATATTTAAGCTATAATGATGTGATATTAAAAAGAGTGTTTTGAATTTTCACATGAACACTATTTTTAATACGAAAAAATTTAAAGGGGTTTTGTAAATGAAAACAAACAAAAAAATTATTGCACTTGTATTGGCACTGAGTATCATTTTTGGCAATGTACTATCCTTTGCTGAAATGGTTCCCGTTACGGGCAGTATGGCGATATACGACCATAATGCTTATAACGTGACAACAAAAGAAACATTCAAGCTGTCAGATGTGATCACTGGCAAGTATAACTTCTTTGTATACGGTGGGGCAGATTGTTTAAACACATATGCGACATTACAAGCGTTAGAAAAATTTATTGCTATCACGAAGCCTGGCACCTTGCAAGCCTTTT
>JACMMQ010000243.1 GCA_014378955.1 Clostridia bacterium | reverse complement strand
CACAAAAATAGGATTGGTAATGTTCGCAAATATTTCCTTATATTCTTTGATTGCCGCTGCAAAAATAATAGGTGTGGACAACATGAATGAGAATTTTGCCGCCGCCTCACGTTTTAAACCTAAAAATCGACCGGTAGTCATGGTAATGCCTGAACGTGAAACACCTGGTATTAAAGCCAATGTTTGCATCACGCCAATCCACATCGCTTGTTTAAATCCGATATTTTCATAGCTCGTTGCTTGTTTTGTACGTTTATCAACTATGTATAAAACAATCCCCATGATCACTAACGCCGCTGCCATCAATAGATATTGTGAACGAAACAATTCGTCCATCCTGCTTTCTAAAAGCAATCCAGCCAAGGCACCTGGAATGGTTCCTATCACTAAATACCAAAACATCTTACCCTCTTGCGTTTTCGTGCCCTTGGTCACGCCATCAATGGTCAACCTTATCCAATCCTTATAGAAAAAAGCTAAAACTGCTGTCAATGTACCAAGATGCAAAGCAACATCTAAAGTCAAGAATTGCTCATTACCCATAATCATATCCCAGCCAAAGAACCATCGCGCCAAAATCAGATTGGCTGAGCTTGAGATGGGCAAAAATTCTCCGACGCCTTGCACAATGCCTAAAACAACCGCAATCAAATAATCCATTTTATTCCCTCGTTTCTAAAATTTTCAACCTTTTGTATTATACAATAAAATTAATATTGTTACAAGCAATTTTTATAGATAATTGTATGATATTAATTCACTAAAAATCCATGCGTTGTCAAAATTTCCGTGGCACGGTTAAGGCTATCCTCATCTGGTACGCTCACTAACAGCACACCCCCTAGGTTTTCTCGGCTATTCGCTACATAAATATTTTGGATATTTACCGCATTTTGTGCCAAAAGCATTGCAATCTCTCCGATAATACCCACTCGGTCTGGCACATCAAGCACCAGCTCAAAGCTGCGTGGCAAAAGCCCCATGCCCTTTGCTGGCATGTTATCACGAAAGTTTTTTGCATCGTTTAAATAATTAAAAACTGCTTTATTATCTCCATGTGCCAAATACTTTCCAAATCGCTTTAATTGCGCTGAAAACTTCAATAATTGTTCACCCAGTGCGACACGATTACTTTCACATATTTGAAGCCACATCAACGGATTGGACGATGCAATGCGTGTAATATCCCGAAAGCCCCCTGCCGCCAATCGTTCAAGCAATCCATCCTTCGTTTCTTCTTGCTGTACGAAATTCACCAAGCCTGCCGCCACCACGTGGGGCAAATGGCTTATCGCCGCCGTTGCATGGTCGTGTGTGATGGCCTTTAGTGTCATTGGGATTGCACCCATTTGAGCCACCAATTCCGTCAATTTTACAAGGTCTTCCGCCCGACTCTTTTGCGTAGGGGTTAAAATATAGTAGGCATTTTCAAACAAGTCATCCTTTGCTGCCGCAAATCCTGTTTTTTCAGAGCCTGACATCGGGTGTCCGCCAATAAAGCGGAATTCACCAACTATTTGCTCCACTGCT
>JACMMQ010000242.1 GCA_014378955.1 Clostridia bacterium | reverse complement strand
CCTTTTGAAAAAGGCTTGAGCGAAAACTTTATTAATATTTTTGTACTATGAGTTAATGACAAAGGGGGACGCACCTTTTTCGTCAACATTTGTTGCAATATTATATAGTTATTTTGTTAATTCATAAAACATAAAAATATAATGGTAAAAAGATGTCGGAAAAGGTACGCTCCCAAACGTCACGCGTCTCAAACCGACACCTTGAGGCGGTGCTTCTGTGTAAATTTTCATTAGCATATTGATTTTTTAAAATATCGGTGTATAATAATATTATGGTTGAGGATTGGAGAATAGAAGATGAAGAAATTAAAAATATACCTTGATACTTCTGTAATCAGTCACTTGCAAGCGGATGACTTGCAAGAAAAGATGAATATAACGAATGATTTGTGGAGACAAATTCAAGCAGGACGTTATAAAGCTTGCATTTCAGGAATGGTATTAGAGGAACTGGGAAACTGTTATGAGGAAAAACGGCAATTCCTACTTGAAAGAATGGCTGACATTGATTTTGAATTTTATGAAATAGGTGATGATATAAAAGAGTTGGCACAAAAATATATTCAAGCAGGTGCTTTTACCGATAAACATTTAGAAGATGCACTTCATGTTGCTTGTGCATCTGTGAACACGTGCAATGCGGTGGTGTCTTGGAATTTTAAGCATATTGTAAAATTAACAGCAATGCTCTTGGTTAATGGCGTTAATAGACAGGAAGGGTATATGGAATTGGAGATAATATCTCCAGAAAATATAGTGGAGGAGTGAGTATAATGACAGAATCTAAAGTTATGCAGGAGCTTCGTAAAACGAGGGATAAAATGTCCGATGAAATAAAGGATATGAATTCTGAACAAATGAAAGAGTATTTTAACAAAAAGGCTACTTCTATGTTAAATGAGATTAACAGCATAAGAGAGCAAAAGTTAAAAGCAATATAATTTATAAATTTACAATAACTCGTCTCGCCGTAAAAAGTAGCCGAGTTATTTTTTAGACAGGATGACGTCCCTGAACATAGCCACGAAGGGGCGCTGCCCTATATATTGCGTAGCAATATTTCAGCTATTCGACCGAATGAATGCGTTTTTTGCATTCATAGCCACGAAGGTGGCGTGGTCATCTTGACCCCGCAAGCCTTTTGAAAAAGGCTTGCGCGAAAACTTTGGTTAATGTTTTTTTGTGTTTATGTCAATGGTTAATAACGCAAGGACACGCACGAATAATGTAGGGGTCGGATTTATCCGCCCGAACGCAGTTGAATTGAGCATCAACTTGGAATTTGCAGATGGGGAGCATGCATTTTTAACACTTTTAAGCAGTAATTAGTGTGTATGTATTAGTTTTAGAAAACATATATGCATTAGGTTAAAAAGTTTTTAGTAAAGGCATGTCCCGAAATGTCCGTCTTAATGGATTATAAAATTTAATTGCACAGAGAACACCGTCCCGGCAAAACGCTGTGGCGGTGTTCATCTCTAAATTTTTGTTGAAATATTGAATATTGTAAAATATCGGCGTATAATAGTATGAGGATGAGGATTGGAGATTATAAAATGAAGAAGTTAAAAATATATATTGAAACATCTGTTGTAAGCCACTTGCAAGCTGATGATGTACCTGAGAAAATGGAGATTACATTGAAATTTTGGGAGGACTTAAAAAAAGGTCTTTATGATATTGTTCTGTCAGAGGCGGTTATCATTGAACTTTCAAAGTGTTATGAGCCTAAAAGAAATCTCTTGCGAGAATTTTTAGATCAGATTAATTATGACATTATAGAGATTGATGATGAGGCTGATAATCTTGCAACAAGATATATAAATGAAGGTGTTGTTCCTTCAAAATGCTATGAGGATGCTTTGCATATAGCTTTGGCTTCAATTAGTGGATGTAAGGTAATTTTATCTTGGAATTTTAAACATATTGTAAGAGTAAAAACTGTACTTGGAGCAAACGGTATTAATAAACTTGAAGGCTATGGTGAAATAGAGATTGCTTCACCAGAAAGTATGTTGGAGGAAGGTGATTAAAGTGACAGAATCAGAAGCAATGAAATGGGTAAGACAGGTCAGGGATGAAATATCTACAGGGGTAAGAGATTTATCGCCAAAAGAACGAGTTGCATATCTAAAAGAGCAAAGCAAAAAAGCGAAGGAAGTTATGCACCTGAGAAGTATTGCGAAAGTATAAATATAAATGCAGCGTAAAGCATGCATAGCCACGAAGGGGCGCTGCCCCTATATATTGCGTAGCAATATTTCAGCTATTCGACCGAATGAATGCGCTTTTTGCATTCATAGCCACGAAGGTGGCGTGGTCACCTTGACCCCGCAAGCCTTTTGAAAAAGGCTTGCGCGAAAACTTTGGTTAATGTTTTTTATGTTTATGTCAATGGTTAATAACGCAAGGACACGCACGAATAATGTAGGGGCTGGATTTATCCGCCCGAACGCAGTTGGCTTAAGCATCAACTTGGAGCTTGGCAGATATGAGAGAATGGGGACTGAGAGAATGGGGACGGTGACTTTTTAATGAGAATTTTAGCAGTAGGCGATGTCGTTGGCACGTCAGGGTGCATCATGATGCGTGATTTTTTACGCACCATCAAAAAAGAAAAGCAAATAGATTTTTGCGTGGTCAATGCAGAAAATGCCTCAAATGGCAAGGGCATTACCCGTTCACTTGCGTACGAATTGTTAGACTATGGCGCAGACGTGCTCACTATGGGCAACCACACCTTTTCGAAGCTTGCCGATATGAGCAAATTATTTGAGGAAAATGCAAATATTTTACGTCCAGCCAACTATCCGCCAGGCACGATGGGCGTTGGGTATAAAATCTTTCACGCAAATGGTGTGCCCATTGCAGTTGCCAATGTGTTGGGGCGTGTGTATTTGGCACAGCTTGACTGTCCATTTCGTGCGATGGACGCTATTATTGAAGAGATTGGTACACAAGCGGCGGTCATTCTAGTGGATTTTCACGCCGAAGTGACGAGTGAAAAGGTTGCAATGGGCTGGTATTTGGACGGCAGAGTGAGCGCCGTTTGGGGGACACATACCCATGTATTAACCGCTGATGAGCGTGTACTCCCAAATGGCACTGCATACATCACGGACATTGGGATGACAGGGCCGAGAAACGGCATCTTGGGTGTGAAAAAAGAGATTATATTAAAGCGATTTGTGCAGGCGCAGCACGATAAATTTGAACTGGACGAAAACGGTCGCACGCAACTGAATGCGGTGGTCATCGAGGTGGATGAATTGAACGGTAAGGCGAAAAAAATCGAGCGGTTAACCATCTTTGAATAGTGAAAAGGCAGATGGGTGTTACGCATGTTAAAATTTCATTCAAAATGCACTTTTTAGCAAAATAATTGGACAAGAGGTATAAAGTAAATTTCACTTATTGGCGATATAAATCATGAAGAGTAATAACCACATTTTTATTCTGGTTATTTGATATCGGCAAATGCTAAAACGGGTAGGTTGTATTCTTTTGGCTTGCAGGTTAAATTGAATTATATGCGCGCAAAGTTCATTTAATTTGAAAGCCAAAGGTTTAGAATAAAAAATAAAATTAAAAGGGAGATGTTACAATGTCAGGGAAGATTTTGAAATTAACAGGGTTCGCTTTAGCAATGGGATTGCTATTGTCGCAACAAGTGTTTGCGGCGGTTACAACGGCTCCGAGTGTGAATGATATCACAGTAACGAACAGCATCACTGGTGTAATAGACACGATTGAGGTTAGTAACGTAGTAACAACAAACGTTGTGAAGGTTTATAACGCAGCGACTAATGGCACGGTCATTGGTTATACAGTCGCAACAGGCACAACAGCAACAGTATTTGTTAATCAGTTAGGGGTGGCAGCTGGCTCGGTCTATGTGACCAAGCAATCAGGCGCAGACACAGAGAGCGCATCTGTAGCTAAAGCATTTTCGGCAGAGGCTGTTGATACAACCTTAGCAGGTAGTGCAATTACTGTAACCAATAATTGCACAGGTGCATTTGACAAAATCGTAGTTGATGGAGCAGTAGGCGATGTTGTTAAGGCATACACAGCTGCAGCTGGTGGCACACCAATAGCAGTCGCTAAGGTGTTGACAGGCGATACTAAAGCAACCATGTATGTAAGTCAGCTGGGCGTACTTGCAGGCAATGTGTATGTATCAAGCTCAAGCACTGGCAAAAATGAAAGAGCAAGAACAGAAAAGGCATTTGATGCAGAACCTGTTTCAACAGCTTTAGAATTAAGCCAAATTACAGTTACCAATAAGATTGAAGGCGCGGCAGATACGATTGCATTAACAGGACTTACAATTGGCGACATCGTCAGTGTTTATGCAGCAGCAAAGGGTGGTACAGCACTTGGTACAGTAACAGCTGATGCAACAAGCGAGACCATTTCAATCGATCAGCTTGGTGCAAAAGCAGGAAAAGCTTACATAGCAGTTAAAACACCAAACAAGAATGAAAGCGCAAGAACAGCGGCAGCATACACCTCTGAAATTTCAGATGCACCAAAAGCTGCTGATATCACAATCACAAATAATTTTGCAGGTATCAATGATACAGTAGAAGTAAAAGGACTTGTTGAAGGCGATGTCGTGAAGGTATATTCAGACGCAGCACTTCAAACAGAAAAAGGCACTGCAACAGTAGGAGCGGGCAAAGATACCGCAGTTATCTCATTCGCACAAGCTGGCACCGCTAAAGGCAATCTTTATGTGACATTGACAAAAACTGGTAAATTAATAAGTAAAGCAACGACAAAAGCATTTATTGCAGAAGTAACTGTAGCACCTTTAACAGCAGTTGCTCCAGTCGCAGGCTATATTAAAGTGACCAACAACTATGTTGGCACAGATGATGAAATTGCATTCACCAATTTAACTGAAGCTGACATTATTAAAGTATATACTTCGGCAACTGGTACTGACGTATTTGCTACTGCAACTGTAGCGACTGGTGCAGAAAATACTACAAAAATTACAAAAGCACAGATTGGCATACCAACTGGCACATTATACTTCACAAGAACAACAGCTTCAAAGACGGAAAGCCCAAGAACAGCAAAAACGTATGCTTCTGAACCAATCACAACAGCATTAACAGCAAGCCAAGTAACCATTACCAATAAAAAAGACGGTACAGCAGATACAATCGTTATTACAGGACTTGCTGAAGGCGATGTAGTAAGCTACTATGCAGTAGCAAAAGCTGGAACAGCAACATCAGCGACTGTAGCAGCACAAGCGAATTCGGCAACCATATCTGTTGCACAGATGGGTGCTGTAGCAGGCAAAGCCTATATCACCGTGAAATCAACAACAAAACAAGAAAGCGCAAGAATAGCGGTTCCCTACCTTTCTGAAACATCAGATGCACCGGCAGCTGCAAACATTATTGTGACAAACAATCTTGTAGGCACAAATGACACAGCTGTTATCAAAGGGCTTGTAGAAGGTGATAAAGTAGCAGTGTATGCAGATGCAATCACCACGACCAAGCTTAAATCAGCAACAATTGGAAGCGGAGAAACTTCCGTAACATTTGATATGGGTCAACTAGGCTTAATAAAAGGCAATATCTATGTAACGGTAGAAAAGGTTGGCAGATTTGAAAGCAAGAGAACAACAAAGGCTTATAGCGCAGAACCAGCACTTTCAAGCATAGCAGTGACAACGCCAGCGACTAAGCTAATCTACACCGTAGGTGACTTATTAGACATTTCTGGATTAGTGGTAACAGGCACATACAGCAACACAACCTCGAAAGAAGTAACAGTTATTGCTGGAAATGTAACTGGCTTTAGCAGTGCATCCGCTGTCGCTAGTCAGACATTGACCATTACGATTGGTGGAAAAACAACCACTTATGTTGTAGAAATTAAAGCAGCAGCAACATTATCAAGCATAGCAGTAACAACACCTGCAACTAAGTTGACTTATAACGTTGGTGAAACTCTCGATATAACAGGTTTGGTTGTAACGGGTACATACAGCGATGCTACAACAAAGGCTGAAGCAGTTGTACTAGGAAATGTAACAGGCTTTAATAGTACAGTAGCAGCAGATGATCAAGTATTAACAGTTACGGTGGGTGGAAGAACAACGACGTTTACGGTTGATATTCAATAAACTTAGATTAGATTCATTGTAATTAATAAAAAAGGACTATCGGTGATTTTTGCCAATAGTCCTTTTAACATTTTGAGATGGGCGCGTTATATATAGTTTTTTAAAATATAGTACGTAATATATTGCGCGACCATAAATTTCATATGAATACAGGTTGCATTAACCAACACTAAACGATTTGAACATAATGGCATGCATATGCAAAAACGCTTGACATAATAATGCTAAATTTGATATAATAATACTAGCTAGAAGTAAGGGTGTAATAAAATGTTAAATTAGCAATTATTCACTATTATTTTAGCGAAAAAGAACAAATACTTAGCGCAATAAAAATTTTGAGTTATTTTTTTTGCGTTCTTACAAACAATAAGAGCGGGTTATGTGTGTAATATAATTTTGTAAGCTGGAAAGGCTAATGGTTAATTATGATGAAAAGAATTCTTGTGATAGATGATGCTGTATTTATGCGCATTGCGCTTAAAAAAATGCTTGAAAACAATGGGTTTCAAGTGGTTGGCGAGGCGGATAATGGTTTGGATGGCGTGAGGTTATATCGTGAATTGCATCCTGACTTGGTAACACTTGACATCACCATGCCTGAAATGGGCGGCATCGAGACCTTGAAAGAAATAAAAATCATTAATCCGGATGCAAGCGTTGTCATTGTTTCATCGCTTGGACAAGAGCATTTATTGAGGGAAGCCGTTTTAATTGGCGCAAAAGGGTTTGTGCTAAAGCCTTTTAAAGAAGAATTTATTGTAAATGTGATTAATAAAATCATTTAACCCTACATCATTCATTAGGAATGAAGTTAATGAGGCGAATATGAACCTTACGATAAATCGTTATAAATATTGAAAGATTAAAACACGTGCCACGAATACGAAAGCATGTGTTATTTATAGTTTTCAAAAAAACAGGGGAAGCTCATACGACATTTCCAAAGCGTATTCGTATTAATATGATGAGGGGGGTGGTACAGTGTCAGATATTTTTGATAGCAGTAGGGAAACCATGCTTGATATATTCTTTTTTGAAACCAACCAGCTTTTAGAAATCTTAGAAGAGATTTTATTAAGCTCGGAAAAAAGTAATGAAATGTCTACTGAGGATATTGATGAAGTGTTTAGAATTATGCATACGATTAAAGGTTCATCCAACATGATGAAGTTTAATAATATAGCATCATTGTCACATGCGGTAGAAGATTTGTTTGATTTTATACGCGAGGGGCATTCGCCAGGAGAAAATTACAGCGATGTTTTTGAAGTGTTATTAGCCTCTTTAGATTTTATTAAAGAAGAAATTGCTAAAATTGAAAATGGCAAAAAAGCGGATGGCGATGAAAAGCTTCTTTTGGAAGGCATTCATGATTTGCTTGCTATATTAAAAGAAACAGACGTTGTCGTTCAGCCAAAGGTAGAAAAGGCAGTTGCGAATAAAAGTGCGAGCTTGAAAAATTACGTATCGGCAGGCGGAGATCAAAACAATACACAGCTTCAGAAATATTGCGTGAAAGTATATTTTGAAGCAGATTGCATGATGGAGAACATACGTGCGTTTACACTGGTTTTTGGGCTGAAGGACATTTGCGGAGAGCTTTATTATCGCCCAAAGGAAATAGCGGATGATAATACAACCACGCAATATATTATTGACAATGGGTTTGATATTTACTTATCAACGGATAAAACGTATGCGGAGCTTAAAAAATTATTTAACCAGGCGCTTTTCGTGCAATCGCATACATTAGAAGCGGTGGAAAGCTTTGACAAAGAAATTGCTGATTTAATTGATAGCGAAGTAACACTAGTCGAAACTGTCCCAGAAAGCACAGAAGCTATTAAACAACAAGCAGATGGTTTAAAAGCCGTGAAGCAAAGCTTGATTAGCGTCAATATAAACAAGCTGGATACATTGATGGATTTAATCGGAGAGCTTATCATTTCAGAAGCGATGGTGACAAAAAATCCAGATTTAAAGGATTTGCCGCTTGAGAATTTTAAGAAGTCTGCAAGACAGATGCGCAAGCTTATTAATGAACTGCAAGAAAATGTGATGTCCATTCGCATGGTGCCAATTGAAAGCGTTTTTAATAAAATGCAGCGCATCGTACGTGACATGGGGAAAAAGCTTGATAAGCAAGCGGAGCTAATCATTATCGGCGAAGAGACCGAGGTGGATAAAAATATCATTGGACATTTATCCGACCCATTGATGCACCTTATTCGCAATGCCATGGATCACGGCATAGAAAGTGTAGCGGAAAGACAGAAAGCAGGCAAACCACCCAAAGGGCGCATTACCTTAAGGGCGAACAATACCGGTGGCAATGTCGTTATTACACTATCTGATGATGGTAAAGGTTTAGATCGAGATAAAATCCTCAAAAAAGCAAAAGACCTCGGGCTTGTAAACAATTTAAAGCTTGAAAATGAATTGAGTGATAGAGAAATATTTTCTTACATATTGCATCCTGGTTTTTCCACAAAAAGTGAAGTAACAGAATTTTCTGGTCGTGGTGTTGGGATGGATGTTGTGAATAAAAACATCGAAAAAGTAGGCGGCGGTGTTTACGTTCAAAGTCAATTGGGCAAAGGCATGACAGTGAACATCAACATTCCTTTAACACTGACGATTATTGAAGCGATGAAGCTTTCCGTTGGAAGGTCTATTTATACCATTCCAACCACCCTTATACGTGAATTTTTTAAGGCAGAGCAAAAGGACTTGGTGAAGGACCCGGATGGAAATGAAATGATTATGGTGCGAGGTGAGTGCTATCCTATCTTGCGATTGCACAAGCAATACAACGTGCAAACATCCATCACCGATATTTGCGAGGGCGTCATGGTAATCGTGGAGGCTGAAGGGCATACGCTTTGTTTGTTAGCGGACAAGCTTATTGGAGATCAACAGATTGTGGTAAAACCGTTGCCCAAATATTTGCAAAATTTCAGGGTTGCGCAAAGTGGCATCGCAGGTTGTACGATTTTGGGTGATGGCAATATTAGCTTAATATTGGACATCAAAAAAATTATCAATAACGAACGATAAGCGACAAAAATAAAGTAATGGGAGGACATGTTATGTCAGATTTCTTTGGCGATATTGTCGAACAGGATGAAGATACGCTCAGCGGTAGGTTTTTAACGTTCATCATTGACCGTGATACGTTTGGCGTAGAAATTAAGCATGTTTTAGAGATTATTGGCATTCAGCCAATCACCGAGGTGCCAGAGCTACCCGCTTATGCAAAGGGCATTATCAACATCAGGGGAAAAATAGTACCCGTTATTGATTTGCGTATCAAATTTAAAAAAGAACCTGTGCCATACGATGAAAGAACGTGTATCATCATTGTGGAAATACAAGATGTGACCGTTGGATTTATCGTGGACAACATTGATGAGGTTATTCCGATCCCGCCAGAGGACATCCTGCCACCACCAGATTATAAGACTGGATTTTATAATAGATACATTTTGGGAATTGGTAAAGTCGGAGATAGTGTCAAGCTATTGGTCGACTGTGATAAGGTTCTTGCCGAGGATGAGCTTGAAGAGATAAAGCAAATCAATCAATAATAACGATAGAGGAGATGTGTCTATTATGAAATGGTTTTATGACTTGAATATGAAAATGAAAGTGCTCGTAGGGTTTGGAGCAATCAGTGTGATCGCAGTAATTATGGGGATCATTGGCATTGCAAACATCGGTGTAATAAACGGTAACAGTGCGGCTGCATACAAGGAAAATACAGTGGCAATTGATCAATTATCACAAATGACACAATTTTACCAAACAACACGTGTAATCACTAGAGATATTATTCTTACACCAAATATTGCAGATAAAAACAAAGAAGTAGAAAATTTAAATAAAATAGAGGCTGGATTACAAGATCTTATAGTGCAATATCAAAAAGACTTAAAAAAAGATGAAGTCGAAGGCTTTAATAAGTTTAAAAACGACATGAATTCATTTCTTGCTACAAGAACAAAAGTAATAGAGTTAGCGCTCGCAAAAAATGAATCTGAAGCATATAAGCTTATTCAGAGTGAAGCAGTTAAAAAAGCGGCAGGGGCTGTTCAAGATGCGTTGACAGAGATGGAAAAAGCTGAAGTAACGCAAGCACGTGAAAAAAATAATAAAAATAGCGGCATAGCAGGTGGTGCTGTTACATTCATGGTTATTTTCATTCTTTTGGGTTTGATAGCAGCATTTGTTATCGGCATATTTATCTCAAACTTAATCAGTGCACCGATCAGCGAAATGGTGGATGCAGCAGAACGACTCGCACAGGGAGATATTAACTTTGCGATGTATAATGATAATGATGACGAAGTCGGAATGCTTTCTAAGTCATTTAGAAGTGTTGTCAATACTATACAAGAGCTTATAAAAGAGACCAATGCCTTGTCAGAAGCGGTTATGGGCGGCAAGCTTGACCACAGAGCGCAAACCACACAATTCAAAGGTGAATACAAGAACCTCGTTGAGGGCATTAACCACTCCATCGCTTCATTGGTAAACTTTTTTGAAATCATCCCTACGCCTATTACTTTTATGGACAAGGATTTACGTATTCGTTATATCAATGCAGCCGCGGCTAAAACAGTTGGCAATTCCAAGAACGAGCTAACAGGTGTTAAATGTGCAGATGCTTGGAACACTGAAAAATGTCGTACAGACAATTGCCCTTGCACCACGGCAATGATAGAGAAAAAGTCTATACAGGTTGAGAACTCACGTACAGTGGACGGTAAGCGTTATGATATGCTGTTCGTTAGTGCACCTATTATGGATAGAGCCGGCAAAATCATCGGAACATTTGAAGTGGCTACCGACCAAACGGAGGTCAAGGAAGCACTTCGCACCGCTGAAAGTGCTGCTATAAAGGCTGAAAATGCTGCATTGATCGCTGAGGTTTCAGCAAGAACAGCACAAAAGGTTTCGGAATATCAAGCAAAAGAGGTCATCAAGCTGACAGATGTGTTGGGTGAACTTTCAAATGGTAATTTGAACGTTACATTAGAAGTAGAAGCGTGTGACGAGGATACACAAGAGGTAAAAGCAATCTTTGACAAGGTCGCACAGTCAGTGAATGGCATGTCAAATGATTTGGAAAATATTGTAAAAGAGATTTCAACCATTTTAGAAGAAGTCGCAAATGGCAATTTGTCCATTGAAAATCCAAACGCATTTAAAGGTGATTTTGCAAGCATTTCAGATTCACTCACCGTCATTTTGGATTCATTGAATAATGTCATGGGCGAAATGAACAGCTCAGCAGACCAAGTAGCAGCAGGTTCTATGCAGGTTTCAGATGGTAGCCAAGCGTTATCACAGGGTGCAACAGAGCAAGCAAGCTCGGTAGAGGAGCTCACCGCAACAATCACAGAGGTCGCTTCGAAAACCAGACAAAACGCAATCAATGCAAATCAGGCAAATGAGTTAACCTCCAAAGTGAAGTTGAATGCAGCACAAGGTAGCATACATATGAAGGACATGTTAAAATCGATGGAAGAAATTAACCAGTCCTCACAAAATATTTCAAAAATCATCAAGGTGATTGATGACATCGCATTCCAAACCAATATGCTTGCACTCAATGCAGCAGTAGAAGCAGCAAGAGCAGGGCAATATGGCAGAGGGTTTGCAGTGGTAGCGGAAGAGGTTAGAAACTTAGCCGCTCGTAGTGCGAAAGCAGCCAAAGAAACCACGGAGCTAATAGCAGGTTCAATCAGCAAGGTTGACGAAGGCACCAGAAAAGCCAACCAAACTTCCGATGCTCTTGATACAATCGTACACGTTGTGGAGCATGCGACTGGCATTGTTGAAGAAATTGCAAAAGCTTCTGACGAACAAGCAAGTGCAATTGCACAAATCAATAGTGGCGTACAACAGGTATCTCGTGTCGTTCAAACAAACTCTGCAACGGCAGAGGAAAGCGCGGCAGCAAGCGAGGAGTTATCCAGTCAAGCAGAAATGCTCAAGGGCATGGTGGGTGGTTTCGCATTACGCAAAGGGAGCATAAAAAAAGTAGAAGTTGCTGTTGAGAAAGCAACTCAAAAAAATAAGAAAAAGTCAAATGGATACGCTGAGGAAAATCAAGAGATTAAAATTACACTTGATTCAAACGAGTTTGGCAAATATTAAGAGATGCACATATGACATGCTAAACAAGGATTTACCTTGTTTAGCTGTTGTTGTATTTTGTTTCAAGTATTCCCAATATTTAGGGGTAGTTTTCAATGCACGGGTTAAATAACACGATGTTTAGGAGTTTTTGCACATGATCGCCATTCAAGAGAATGAATTTGTCACCCTGGCAAACTATATCAAAAAGAATTACGGCATTAATTTGACACAAAAAAAGAGCTTGATTGAATGTCGCCTGAGCAGTGTTTTAGTGGAAAAGGGGTTTGACAATTTTGGCGAATATTTTGATTTTGTTTTTGCGGACAAAACAACCAATGAGATGAAAAAACTCATTACTAAAATTACCACCAATCACACCTATTTCATGCGGGAACCAGCACATTTCGGGTTTTTTAAAGACAAGGTCATTCCAGAAATGGTCAAGCTGACCAATGAAAAGGATTTGAGAATTTGGAGTGCGGGGTGCTCATCTGGTGAGGAACCGTATACCCTTGCCATGCTGTTGGATGAATATTTTGGTAAAAGCAAAAAACTTTGGGATGCAAAAATTCTTGCGACAGATATTTCAACCAAGGTGTTAGAACATGCCAAGCATGGGGTATATTCGCAAGACCAGGTAGAAGCATTAGATCCCCGTTGGAAGAATAAGTATTTTAATATAATAGATAAGGAAAACCTTGAAGTCAATAAGGATATAAAGGCAGAGGTCATTTTTAGGTCTTTTAACCTTATGGAAGAAAACTTTCCTTTCAAAAAAAAGTTTCATGTCATATTTTGTAGAAATGTTATGATTTATTTTGACCATGAAACAAAAATTAAATTAATCAGAAAATTTTATGAGCATACGGAAACAGGTGGGTACTTATTTATTGGTCATTCTGAATCCATAAATCGGGCTGATAGCAACTATCAATATGTATTGCCAGCTGTCTATCGAAAGGAATAACGATATGATAAATATTATCAAAGTACTTGTAGTGGATGATTCCATGCTATTTCGGGAAATGATTTCAAGAGAAATTTCAAAAGATGCTTCGATTGAGGTCGTAGGAACTGCTGCAGACCCATATATGG
>JACMMQ010000241.1 GCA_014378955.1 Clostridia bacterium | reverse complement strand
TGTTACTTTCTTTTTGCGATAGAAAAAGAAAGTAAGGTTTTGCTTATATCCAAAGTCGATATTTCTTATAATACAAAAAATAAAACAGGCATAATGCCTGTTTTATTTTTTTATGCATAATAGCTTAACAAGCTCCATCATCTCTTGGTCAACAATGCGATAACATATTTCAAGCCCGTTGCGTTCACCTTTGATGATGCCTGCTGCCTTGAGCTTGCTTAGGTGCTGTGAAACTGTGGATTGTGGCAAATGTAAGCAGTCTTGCATTTTTGTTACGTTGCACTGCTCTTTTTCTAAAAGTCCTTTTACAATGCATAATCGCACAGGATGCGCCAACGCTTTTAATTTTTCTGCGGTACTTTCAAATGAAGTAAATTCCATGCTTGACCTCCCATCAATCTATATATCCTAATTTTACGATATGGTCGGCCAAAAAGCAAGTGTTTTATTCTGTAATTGTCATCGTGTCCTTTGCGATGGCTTGAAAAATAGGGGCTGCTGCCGTGCCGCCCTTGCCGCCGTTTTCAACCATGACCACCAAGGCATATTTAGGCTGTTTGACTGGAAAATAGCCTGCAAACCATGCCTGCACCATCGTTTTGCCATCCTCCCCTATCCAGCCAGTTTCTGCACTGCCTGTCTTGCCTGCCGCATTGCCAAACTCGGCAATTTGCGCATTTTTGCCCGTCCCTGAGGTCACCGTTTCTGTGAGCATTTGTTTTATTTTTTCTGCGACGCGTTGTTCTATCACACGCAGATTTTTAAAGGTTTTGAGGGTTTTCTCTGTTTCGCCACTTGCATCTAACACGCTGTCCAATAAATTCAGCTTTTTGCGCTCTCCGCCGTTGGCGATACAGGTCATTAGGTCTGCCACTTGAATGGGCGTTGCTAAGAAATCCCCCTGCCCAATCGCAAAATTTGCCACTGATTGTGGGGTTGAAAAATGCGGCGGTGGTAAATTGCCCGACTGCTCGCCTACATTTTCACCCAATGGAATGGCATTCCCAAAACCTAGTGCCTTTGCCTTGTCGTAAATGGCTTGATAGCCTGTTTTAAGCGCAACATCAATGAACACAGGGTTGCAAGACTGCGTAAACGCCTTTTGAAAGTCTATATCGCCATGCCCTTCTGCATTGTGACACGCAAAGTCTCTGCCGTCCACCGTGATTTTACCAGTACATTTAAATGGGTCGAACAAGTTCACGGTATTATTTTCCAACGCAGTCGCCGCTACAACAATTTTAAAAATCGAACCGATGTTGTAAGGTTGAAATGCACGATTGACCAACTCACTATGTGTACCCCCCATTGATTTTGAGGGCTGATTTTGACTAAACTGTGGACGGCTCGCAGTCGCTACGACGTCACCATTTGTCACATCCACCATGACAATTGCCCCTTTTGTAAGCTTGTCAGCCGCTTGCTCTACGATTTGCTGCAGGCGATAGTCAAGCGAGAGCTTAACACCACCTAATCGTGTATCGTCCGCACAATTCACGGCACGTACGCCAAAATCACTAATCACCC